>DATIPJ010000581.1:0-7788 GCA_035472155.1 Kofleriaceae bacterium | reverse complement strand
TGGCGTGCGCGACGGCGTGGATGAGCGCACTTCTGGCACGGATGGCCGAGCGGCCGGGACGCGAGCGGCTCGTGAACGTCGCCGACGAGTCATGGAAGATCGTCCAGCACACGGGGTTGGGCGAGCCGCCGTCGATCGTGACCGGCACCGCCAGGCGGTAGCCGAGCACCGCGTCGTCGCCGACCAGCGGGAGCACGACCTCGTCGCCGGGCGCGCTGACCGGCGCATCGGGCAGCGCGAGCTCGCGGCGCAGCGCCTCGGCGGTGTGCGCGGCGAGCTGGGCCCGCGGCATCGCGATGCGCGGCTGGGCCGGCAGCGCGACGTTGGGCAGCGCCTCCGACGCGATCACGAACAGGCGATCGCGCTTGAACCGGAAGCTGACCTGGCCGCCGACGACGATCCGGCCGGCGCGCCGCTGCACGAAGCCGACCGAGCGGATGTCGCCGTCGGTGTGGTTCGACACCAGCTCGAAGTCCGCGGGCGATGCGCCCGGCGCGAGCAGCGCAATGTGATCGGCGAGCTGGGCGCGCGCGAAGGCGGCGGCGACGTCGGCCGACGCCATCGCGCCGGGCGCCGGAATGCCCGAGCCCCAGATCCGGCTCGGCACGCCGGTCGCGCGATCCCACGCGGCCTGCCACGTGCCGGTCGCGGCCAGGTGCGCCCACGCCTGGGTCGGCGGATGCGCCCACTTGACGTCGCGCTGCGCGCGCAGCGGCTTGGCGATGCCCGCGGCCGGCATCGCCGTCAGCTCGTCGGCGACGATCGCGCGCCCGGTGCGCGTGCGTGGACCGGCAGCGCCCGCCGGCGTGGTCAGTAGAAAAATACTGCTGACCAGCGCGGCCGACCCGCAAAAACGCATCCCGATATTAGAGCGCATCCGCAGCCGCACGCGAAGCAAGATCCAGAACCGACCGCATCGACCACATCGACCGCATCGTGACGGGCTTCACGCAGTCCTCACACGCAATGTCAGCTCCGGACCAGATCGAGCGCGTCGTTTCGTGCATCGCGCACGGCAAGCCCGAGGGCAAGCTGCCCCCGCGCGCGCACGAGATTGTGGGCGCGGCGCGAAGCGAACCGCGACGGGTCCCAGCCGAAGTAATCGTCGCGGAACATGTCGACCGCGAACCGCGCGGCGAGCTCGAGGCAGACGGTCTCGAGCCCGACGACGATCGCCGTCCGCTCCGCGTCGGCCAGCACCGGATCGGCGACCGATCGGAAGCCGCGGATCGCCGCCGCGAACGTCGCGAGGTCGAACGCGCTCGCACCCGCATCCTCGGCGTACGGGTTGCACCACGAGCGCATCGCATCGCCGAGCTCGAACGCCATCGTCGCGAGCCCGACGGTGTCGAGGTCGACCAGGCAGACGCCGCGCACCGGCGCGGTTGCGAACAGGAGGTTCGAGATCTTGAGATCGCCGTGGCAATGGCGGCGCGGCACGTCCGGCATCGCCGGCAGCCCGACGACCGCCGCCTGGATCTCGCGGCCGACCGCGATCGCCTCCGGATCGCCGCCGGCTGCGATGTGGTCGGCGAGCCGCGCGAGGTGGAGCGCCGTGTCGTGCACGCCCGCGCGCACGAACGCGTAGTCGTACGCGAGGTCCGCGACCGCGCGGTGGAACCGGCCGACCAGCTCGCCGCCGGCCTCGGCCCACTCCGCAGCGGGCACCGCGTGGACCGTCGCGCCGTCGATCCAGCTCAGCGCGCGCCAGACCTGCCCCGCGTGCTCGTGCCAGCGCCGCCCGTCGAGCGTGTGCACCAGGCGCGGCGTGGTCACCCCGCGCGCCGCCAGGTGGCTCGTCACCGCGTCGATGTCGAGGTTGACCTCGGCGCGAAAGATCGTGTGCAGCCGCTGCACGACGGCGATCGGCTCACCGTCGCGTCGCACCGCGTACGTGGCGTTGAGCAGCCCGCCTGCGAGGACCGCAATCTCGTCGTGCTCCCAGCCCCACGCGCGCGCGACGTCGGCCGGGACCATTCAGTGCGGCGTCTTCGGCTTGGGGACGATCGCGACCAGCTCGACGTCGAACACCAGCATGCCCTGCGGCTTCTCCGGCTGGCCGGCGTACGCCAGCTCCTGCGGGACCCAGAGCCGCATGCGATCGCCGACCACCATCAGCGGGATCGCGTCGATCCATCCGGGGATCGTGGCGCCCAGGTGAAACTGCACCGGATCGCCCTTGAGATACGACGAGTCGAACAGCCGGCCGTCGGTGGTCCAGCCGCTGTAGTTCACGCGCACGGCGTCGTCGGAGGTCGGATGCTCCTTCCCGCTGCCCGACTTGAGCAGCCGGTAGAACACGCCCTTGGCCGTCTTCTTCGCGCCCTCGGGCGGCTTTCCGACATCGAGCGGCGGCGGCGGCGCGTCGTGCTCGGCCTTGGCGATCTGCAGCACCTCGAGCTCGTAGCACACGGGGCCAGAGGTCACGCCGTTGATCGACTTCCCGCCCTTGGTCATCGTCGCCGCGTCGCTCCAGAACCGGATCCGCTCGCCCGCGGTCATCGACATCAGCACCTCGCCCATCGCCTGCGACTGCCGGAACACCTGCTGGCTCATCGCGCGCTTGCGCTGCTCGGTGGTGTCGAGCATGCGACCCTCGCCGTCCCAGACCGTGTAGTTCCAGGTCACGGTGTCGGACGAGCGCGCCTTGTCCTTGCCGGTGCCCTTGCGCAGCACGATGTACCTCGTGCCCGAGGGCAGCTTCTCGGCGTTGTCGGGCGGCTTGCCGACATCGTCGGGCGGCACCGGCGCGGGCGCGACGTCGACGACCTCGACCTCGTAGACCAGCGTCTCGGGTTTTCCCTCGGCGGGCGGCGTCCTGTAGCCGATCTCCGGCGGGATCCACAGCATCGCCTTCTCGCCCTTGCGCAGGAGCTGCATCGCCTCGACGAAGCCGGGTGCGGCCTGCGTGAGGTTGAGCGGCATCGGGTTATCGCGCCCGCGGTTGGTGAAGAAGGTCTCGCCGGTGCTCTGGCGCCAGCCGGTGTAGTTGATCTGCACCGTGTCGTTGCGATGGATCGGCGTGCCGCCCTCGACGGGGACCAGCTTCTTGTAGATCAGGCCCGAGGCGGTCTTGGTGGCGTCGGCCGGCGGCGTCTTGACGTCGAGCGGCGGCGTCACCTGCTCGCTGCGCGGCCGCGGCGGCACATCGGGCACCTTGGCCGAGCCCGATCCCGTGGTCGCCGCAGGCGGGGCGTTGCTCGCAGACTTGTCATCGCTGGATTTCGAGCACGCAACACACCCCACGACGAGGAACAAGAGAGTGATACCGCGCATTTCGCAGGCGAACATACGGCAGGCCTCGCGCGTTCGCCAGTCGGGGACGCCGCCGACGATTCGCGCTAGGCCTGCGCGAACGCCTCGCGCGTCAGGTTGCGTACGCCGCGCTCCTCCACGACGATATTGTCCTCGATCCGGATGCCGCCGAACGGGCGCAGCTCGGCGATCGCCGACCAGTCGACGAGCGCGCGGTGCTCGCCTTGCTCGAGCGGCGCGAGCAGCGAATCGATGACGTAGATCCCGGGCTCGATCGTGAACACCTGCCCGGGCTCGATGACCGAGGTGTTGCGCAGGAACTGGTTGTCGGGCCGCGGCGGGCGCGGCTTCATCCCGACATCGTGCACGGTCACGCCGAGCGAGTGGCCCAGCCCGTGCGGGAACAGCGCGCGCGTGACCCCGCGGGCGACCAGCTCGTCGGGGCTGGCGCGGCCGATCGCGAGCTCGCGCAGCGCGACCGCGAGCAGCTGGTGGGCCTGGTCATGCAGGTCCTCGTACGGCATGCCCGGCTTGATCCGCCCGATGATCTCCTGTTGCAGCGCCTCCATGTGGTCGAGGAGCGCGCCGAATCGCCGCGCCGCCGCGCCCTCGCCGCGCACGTTGGTGCGCGTGATGTCGCTGCCGTAGCCGAGGCACTTCGCGCCGGCGTCGATCAGCAGCGACGTGTCGCCCGCGACGCGCTCGCGCGTGTAGGCGACGTAGTGCAGCACGGCGGCGTGGTTGCCGAGCGCGACGATACCCTTGTACGGCGCCCACAGATCGTCCTGCTCCGAGGCGGCGAGATACGCGAGGTGGAGCTCGAGCTCCGAGGGCGTCGCGCTCTTGAACAGCTCTGCGGCCTTGCTGTGCCCGCGGGCCGCGCGCCGGCTCGCCTCGGCGAGGCACTCGATCTCGTAGGCGCTCTTGCGCGTGCGCAGGAGGTCGAGCTCGGCGATCAGCGCCGCGGGGTTCACCGTGCCGGGCGGCGACGAGCCCGGGTCGCGCGTGATCACGGCGACCTTGCCGCCGGGCAGCGCGTCGCCCGCGTGGCCGGGCTTGACCTCGACGAGCTCGAAGCTCGCCCAGAAGTGGTTGCTCTCGGGCGGCGCGGTCACCTCCCAGTAGTCCTCGACGATCGTGCGCACGAGCCGCGGCCGTGTGCCGGGCCGCACGACGATGAACGCGTCGGCCTCGAACAGCGGGCACCAGTGAAGGAACGCAGGCGTCGGCATCACCGGCCACGCCTGATCGTCGAACCGGTTGCGCGACGCCGGCGCGCCGCTGCACAGCACCACGGCGTCGAAGCCGTGGGCGGCGAGCGCCGCTTCGTAGCCGCGTTGCAGGATCTCGAGGTGGGCGGGATACGTGGCTGCGAGGGTCACGCTTCACGGTACCGCAAAGCGCCGCGGCCGCACGCGGGAGCGCGACCGACCGTGCGGTCAGCCGCCGTCGGGGTCGGCGATGCGACTGCCGACGTTGCGCCCGGTCGCGGCGGCGCACTCGACAGCGACGGCGAACAGCGCCTCGAGCGGCGCGGCGGCGGCGTCGCCCTCGAGCAGCCGCAGCGCGCGCGCGATCGCTTCGATCGTCGATACCCGGCCGGGCGCGGGCGACTCGCGCAGCCGCGCCGCGGGCATCGCGCCGTCGGGCAGCCGCAGGATCGGCAGGCCGCGCAGCGGCGCGAGCTTCCGGTACATCCGGCGCGCCTGCGACCACGTGGCGTCGAGCACCACGAGCTGGCGCGGCGGCGGCTCGGGCGCGCGCACGCGAGCCTCGCCCTCCGGAAACAACAGCCACGCACCGTCGAGCGTGGGCAGGACCGCGGTGCCCAGCTCGCCGCCGTGCTCGACGATCTCGCTGTTGGGCAGCGCGAAGTGGGCCAGTCGCCCCGAGTTCGACGACCGCCAGCGCTCGAGGTGATGGCGGACGATCACGATCCGCGTCCGGGTGGCCACCGTCGGGATCGCCGCGCACAGGCACACGCGCTGCTGGAACAGGCAGCGCGGGCAGCGCGCGTGGGAGTCATCCACCGCCCCCTGTCACTTTCCGATCATCAGGGACCGCCCCACGACCTTGAGCGCGAGGATCGGGCGCACGCCCTCGAAGATCGGCAGCACCTGCGCATCGGCGACGTAGCGGCTGATCGGATACTCCTCGGCGTAGCCCCAGCCGCCGTGCAGCAGCTGCCCGAGCTGGGTGACCTCGACGGCGATGTCGCATGCGAACAGCTTGGCCATCGCGGCCAGCGGCGCCGCCGCGCGCTCGTCCTGGTCCATCGCCGCCGCCGCCGCGTACGTGATCGCCCGTGCCGCGACCAGGCGCGCCGCCATGCGGCCGAGCTGGTAGCGCGTGAGCCCGTAGTCGCCGATCGGCTTGCCGAACTGCTTGCGCTCGGCGACGTACGCGGCGGTCTGCTCGACGGCAGCCAGGATGAGGCCGCACGCGCGCCCGCCGGTCTGGAGTCGCCCGGCCGCGAACCCCGCCATCTGCAGCGCGAAGCCGCGGCCGACGCCAGCCTCGCCACCGACGAGCTGCGCCTCCGGGACGAACCAGCGATCGAACGCCAGGCCGAACGAGTGCATCCCGCGATAGCCCGGGGTGCGGTCTGCCTTGGCGACCAGCGTGCCGCCGCCGGGCTGGCGCGCCTCGAACTCGTGGCCGGGAAACCGCGGCTTGTCGACGATGAACAGCGTCAGACCCTTGGCGCCGCCGTCGGACGTCCGCGCGAGCAGCGCGATCACGTCGGCGCGCCCTGCGAACGTGCACCACGCCTTCTGCCCGGTGATCAGCCAGCCGCCCTCGGTGGGCTCGGCGCGGCACGCGACCGCGGCGACGTCGGAGCCGGTGTTGGGCTCGGTCACGCTGATCGCCGCCATGATCTCCCCCGACGCGAGCCGCGGCAGCCAGGTCTGCTTCTGTGACTCGGTGCCGCCCGCGAGGAGCGCCTTGGCGAGGATCTCGGGCCGCGTGATGAGCGACCCGCCCGCCGCGAGCGACGCGCGCGCGAGCTCCTCGGTGGTGAGGATCATCGCCAGGTTGCCCAGCTCGTGGCCGCCGTAGCGCTCGGGGACCGAGAGCCCGAAGTAGCCGAGCTTCGCCATCTCCTCGATGATCCGCTCGGGCACCAGCTCGTCGTGGCGATGGATGCGCTCGGCGTGCGGCCCGATCTCGCGGTCGGCGAACGCACGCACATTGGCGCGGACCTCGCTCAGCGTCTCGTCGAGCGGCCACGCCAGGCGCCCCGCCGACGCGATGACCTGCGCCCCGAGCCGCTCGAGCGCCGCGGGCGCCAGCCCCGCCGCGATCGCGGCCTGCGCGCCGTCATCGTAGCGAGCCGGCGCGATCCCCAGCGCCGGCGCCACCGGCAGCAGGCGGTGCGGAATTCCCGCAGCGACCTCGGCTGCGGCGAGCGATGCGACCTCCGCCAGCTCGGCCGGCGCTGCCGCGAGCTCGGCGATCACGCGCGCCTCGGTCGCGGCGTATGCGACCCGCTCGACGACGACCTGGTGCTCGTCGATGGCGTGGCCGTCGCGCGTCAGCACGCGGGCCGCCGCGATGGCTCGCTCGGCGAGCCCGCGCGCCGCAACTTCGATCACGCTCCGATCGACCATGAGCCCATGTAGCGTGCCGTCATCGGACGCACCACTGCCCGACGCCCGTATTGCTCGCCGTTAGCCGCCCGCCCGCCCCGCCATGCACGACCCGAGGAGGAGACCGCGGACACGCGCGCTTGCCGGCGATGGTAGGCCTCGTCTCGCGGGTGAGCGGACGGCCCGTCACGCAGTTCTCGCCGACGCAACACTCAACTACCCGTGCCTCGCAGTCACCGGCCGTGGAAGCTACCGCTCGCCGTAGGCCTCCATCGCCTCGCGCGCGCGTTGACGTCGGTACGTGCGGCCGTACGTGGCACGGATCGCGGCGGCAATGCACCTCCTCGGCCGTCCCTCGGTATCGGCATCCATCTCCGGCGGGCGCATGCCGTGGGCCGCGGCCGCGATGCGCATCCATCGGGGCGTCGAACCAGGCCCATGCCGTCAGCCGCGGCAGCGATAGGCCCGACCGTTGTTCCGTCAGCCGTCCGGCGCGTCTTTGTCGAGCTCGCCGGTCCAGTACAGATAGTCCCGCCAGGCGTCCGGAATCGATCGCAAGGAGATGCGGATCGCCACCGCAGGGACCCAGTTGGGCTGCGTCGGGTGACCCAGCAAGGCCATACCCGCTTCGCGCGGCGTGCGGCCCCCCTTCTTGCGGTTGCAGAGGTAGCAGCACGTCACGATGTTGGTCCACTCGGTCATCCCGCCCTGCGACCGCGGAACCACGTGATCGTACGTAAGCTCGCTGATCGACGCCTTCTTCCCGCAGTACTGGCACTTGTAGTTGTCGCGGGCGTAGATGTTGACGCGCGAGAACTTTACCGGGTGGGCATGGCGACGGAACGCGCGCAGGAGGCGCACCACCGCGGGAACCTTGATGATGAGGTTCACGGATCGGATGTCGCGGTCATACTCTTCGAGGACCTCAACCTTGCCGAGGAAC
>DATIPJ010000580.1:0-6410 GCA_035472155.1 Kofleriaceae bacterium | reverse complement strand
GGATCGTGGCGCCTGGGGCGATGAAGCCGTCGACGATGCGGACGCCTTTGACGTGGGTGCCGTTGGTGGAGCCCAGGTCGCGCAGGCGGTAGCCGTCGGCTTGCAGGCGCAGCTCGCAGTGCAGGCCCGAGACCTTGGGGTCGTTGATGGTGAGATCGGCGCCGGTGCGGCCGATCATGATGCTGGGCTGGGCGAGCTCGATGCGCTTGCCCGCATCGACGCCGGCGACGACTTCGAGCCGGCAGCGCCGCACGTTGACCGTGCGCGGCAGGCCCGCGAATGACGTCACCCAGGTTGGGGTTTCGAGATGATTCCCGTCGACCACTTTCTCTACGGACGTTACCACGGTCATTGCTTGGCTCCTCTCGCATCGGCAATCCGAACGCGACCCACGGAGGCGACGGTGATGTCGGCCCGGGGAATTTTGCTGTCGTCGATGTCGGCCTCTACCACGGTGAAATTGATCGGAGGCTCTTGCGCTCCGGAGATGTTGGTCACGGTGGCGCCGATCGGGCGCCCGCCGTCGACGAGGAGCTCGACGCGCTGGCCCATGGCGACGGCGGCGCGGTGCTCCTTGGGGACGGCGAACCGGATGATGAGCTGGCTCGGGTCGAACACGCGGGCCAGCGGGGTGCCCACCGGCGCGACGTCGCCGACATGGGCCTTGATGTTGGTGATGATTCCGTCCATCGGCGAGACGACGGTGGTGTGGGCGAGGTCCTTCTCGAGCTGCTCGCGGCTGGCCCGGGCGGCCTGGGCCTTGGCGGTGGCGGCCCCGCCCTGGGCGCCCGCGGAGGCGTACTCGGCGCGCGCGCTGGTGACGGCCATCGGGGCGGATACGCCCAGGCGCGCGAGGCGGGTCTCGGCGATCATCTTCTTGTGGAGGGCGGAGGCCTGGGCGCCGTACGAGCCGGCGGTCATCTCGGCGCTGCGCTCCTCGGAGCGGGCGGCCTCGAGCCGGCTCTTGACCTCGGTCTCGTCGAGCTTGGCGACCAGCTCGCCCGCCTTGATGAGCTGACCCGGGCGGACGGTGAGCTTCTCGACGCGCGCGGCGACCTGGGCCGAGATGGTGCTCGACTTGCGCGAGGTGACCACGCCGGCGAACTCGGGCCGCGCCACGGGGGTCTTCACCGTCCGAGGCTGGGTGACCTCGGTCGGGTTAGGCCCGCTGGGAGTGGGATCGGCTGCTCCGCACGCTGTTGCGAGTAGCATTGCCGGCAGCCATCGCCTCGTGATTGGGCGCGTTGAGTGCATCATGGGGAAGCTCCGCGTGGATCGGGTTCTGGGAGGCCTGGACCAGGCGGGCGTAGAGGCCGCCGGAGGCGATGAGTTGGTTGTGGTTGCCCTGCTCGACGATGCGGCCCTTGTCCATCACGACGATGAGGTCCGCGTTGCGCACGGTCGAGAGCCGGTGGGCGACGGTGATGCGCGTGCAGCGCTGGCGCTCGAGGTTCTCGATGACGCGCTTCTCGGTGGAGTTGTCGAGGGCGCTGGTCGCCTCGTCGAGGAGCATCAGGCTCGGGTTGCGGATGACGGCGCGGGAGATCGCGACGCGCTGGCGCTGGCCGCCCGACAGCGAGCCGCCGCCGTCGGAGATCACGGTGTCGTAGGCCATCGGCATCGCGGCGATGTCATCGTGGAGGCACGAGACCTTGCAGGCGGCGATGATGCGGTCGAGCTGCGCGCCCGGCGCGGTGAGGGCCACGTTCTCGCGCACCGTGCCGCCGAAGATGAACGGGTGCTGGGGCACGATGCCGATCTGCTGGCGCACCGTGCGCACGTCCATGTCGTGAAGCAGGCGGCCGTCGTAGGTGACCTCGCCCGAGACCGGCTTGTAAAGGCCAGCGATGATGTTGAGCAGGGTGCTCTTGCCCGAGCCGCTCGGCCCGACGAGCGCGATGCTCATGCCGGGCGCGATGTCGAGCGAGACGTCCTGCACGACCAGCGGCGCCTGGTCGCCGTACTTGAACGACAGGTTGCGCACCGAGACGTGGCCGCGCAGGCGGGGCGGCTGCTGCGCGGCGTCGCGGTCCTGCTCGACGGGGGTCTGCAGCACGTCGTCGATGCGGTCCATGTGGCCGCGGACCAGCTGGAGCTCGAGGGCGCTCGACACCAGCTGCGACAGCGGGCCGAAGAGGCTCGTCGCGAGCGAGTTCATGGCGAGCATCATGCCGAGCGAGATCTGCTGGCTCATGACGCTCGTCGCGCCGATCGTGAGGATGAGCAGCGGGCCGAGCGAGGCGACCGCGCCGCGAATGCCGTCGACGTAGGCGCTCGCGCGCGCGCGGCGCATCTTGACGTTGAGCTCGTCGGTGTAGAGATTGGACCACTTCTCGACACCCAGCCGCTCGGCGCCGGCGCACTTGAGGGTCTCCATGCCGCCGAGCATCTGGACCATGTAGCTGTGGGCCTTGGCCTGCTTGTCGAGGTCGGCGGCGAGCAGGCGGTGATAGGTCGGCCGCGCGCACAGGAACACGACCGCCTCGGCGGCGGACATCGTGATCGTGATGATGCCGAGGGTGGGGTTGACGTAGAAGATGATGGCCGCGTAGAGCAGGACGAACACGCCGTCGATCACCGCGGACATCGACTTGCTGGTGACGATCTCGCGCACGGTCGAGTTGGAGTCGACGCGCATCATGAGATCGCCCGTCGAGCGGCGCTGGAAGAACGAGTACGGCAGCGAGACCATGTGGTCGAGGAAGCCGAGTGTCATGCGCGTCTCGAGCGCAATCCGCAGGTGCAGGAGCAGATACTGGCGCACGATATCGGCGATCAGATTGAATGCGGTCATGCCGCCGATCGCCGCCAGGCACACGTAGAGCAGGTGGTAGTCGGAGCGCGGCACGACGCGATCGATGATCATGCCGGTGATCAGCGGCAGCGCGAGGGCGATCAGGCGCAGCGCGAGCGAGACGACGATGATGCGCGAGAACAGCCCGCGCTCGGACATCAGCTCCTGCACATAGCGGGTGAGCCGGCCCTTCTCGCGCTTGACCTTGGCGAACCGGTCGGTGGGAATGAGCTCGATCGCGACGCCGGTGAAGGCCTTCCCGAACTGGTGCAGCGGCACGTCGCGCGGGCCGGTCGCCGGGTCGATGATCCGCACGCCGTCCTTGACCATGCGGTCGAACACGACGAAGTGGTTGAACTCCCAGTGCAGGATCGTCGCGGGCTTGAGGAGCTTGAGCTGCGCGAGGTCGACCTTGATGCCGCGGCCGGTGAGGCCGTAGCGCTCGGCGGTGTCGAGGATCGCCTTGGCCGAGACGCCGTCGCGGCCGATGCCCATCGCATCGCGCACCTCGGCGAGCTTGGACTCGCGGCCGAAGTAGCCCATCACCATGCAGAGTGATGCGGCGCCGCAGTCGGTCCATTCGAGCTGCTGGACGAACGGCACGCTGCGCCGGCCGGTCGGAAAACCGAGCTTCTTGAGCGCGGGGAAGCCTTCAGTGATGGTGTGTTTGGTTGCCATGGGTGGTGAGTCCCTTCGGGCAATGGCGGCAATGTGGAGTCGGGCGGGCGGGGCGGGCGGGCGAACAGGGGCTGCGCGGGATCGACCAGTGGGCGGCTGGTCGGTCCCGCGCTGGAATCAGTCGGGCAGGTACTTCTCGACGACGGGCAGGAGCGTGACGAGGAATGGCTTGGAGATGATCTTGACCTCCGCCTTGGCGTGCATGCCGTGGTGGAAGTGATAGACGTTGTGGCCGCTCTTGAAGGTGCGCGCGGGGAGGCGGGCGCGAACGGCGACCCAGGTCGGCGCGGTCTGCAGATCTTTGGCAATCGTCTCACCGAGCATCTCGCCGCCGAGCTTGGCGGCTTCCTGGCCGCTGACCGCGTCGGACTGGATGGTCGTGATCTGGCCGGTCGGGTGCGCGTTGGTGTAGCCATCGAGGTCGAGCTGGACCTTCATCGTCTGGCGCAGGCGCGGGCCGTCCTTGCCGGGCAGGAACGCGAGGATCTCGATCTCGCTGTTCTCGTCGGTGATCTGCATGATGTAGCCGCCGACCGAGAGCGGCACACCCTCCTTGACGTGGAGGTTGGCGACCACGCCGTCGCGCGGCGCGCGGATCGTGCGGGCCTCGAGGCGAGCGAGCGCGTGATCGCGCTGGGTGGCGGCGCTCGCGAGCTGCTTCGAGAGCTGGGCGTCGGTCTGATCGAACAGGAACTGGGTCTGGGTGTCGGCCCACTCGCGCTCGGCGGCGGCGAGCTGGGCGGCCTCGTCGGGCGAGGTGAACACGATCAGCGGGTCGCCCTTCTTGACGGCCTCGTTGTTCTTGACGAAGACCTTTTCGACGGTGCCCGCCGTGCTCGAGGTGACCGAGGTCGAGCCCTCGAACACGATGACGGCCGTGCCGGTCGAGTAGGTCGGGACCTTCACGAACACCGCGAAGATGATCGCGGCGAGGAGGGTGATGAGGAGGGTCGGATACGCGCGCTTCACCCACGCCGGCGAAAGGTTGACCAGCGAGCCCTCGTGGCCGCGGGTGCGGTGGGCCTCGAGCGCCTCGCCGCGGTAGAGCGAACCCTTGTCGGCTTTGATCTCGGTCGCGCGCTGCAGGTGCTGCACCGCGAGGTGGTGGAGGATCGGCGCCGACTCGCGGGCCAGGGCGATCATCGCGACCTGCTCGATCGGCTGATAGGCGGGCTGGCGCTGGTTGCGGGTCAGGATGATGACGGCGACGGTCTCGGTGGTGGTGACGACCGGGATCATCGCGATGTGGGTCGCGATCACGGCGCGGCGCGCGGTGGCGACGGCGACGAGCGGCTGGGTGTCGCGCGGGATCTCCTCGTCATTGCCGAGCGTCCACAGGCCGTCTTGCCCGGGATAGACGATCGCGCACGACAGCGACGAGGTCAGCTCGGCGAGGGCATCGCGCAGCACGCGGTCGGCGCCCGAGAGGTCGGCCTGCAGCGCGAGGCGGCGGACGTGGCCGTAGATCGAGCCGGCGATCTCGGGCGGCGTGGGAATCGCCATCGGATCGATCGCGCCGATGCCGGGCGGCATCGCGGGCATCGCGGGCATCGCGGGCATCGCGGGCTGGCCGGGCTGGGCGGACGCCGAGGGAGCTGATCGCGAGGACGACCTGGACTTCGACTTCGACTTCGAAGAAGAAGAGGAGGGGGCAGAGGCCGAAGGCGCCGACACCGAGGGCTTCGAGGCCGATCGCGACGCCGAGTGCGAGGCGGCAGTCTGCGGCGCCTGCACGGCGGCCATCGACGCGGCCAGTGCCGCGTACTGCGTGGGCTCGGGCGCGAACGGAGCGCTCGACGGCGCGCCCGCGTGCGGTGCCGCATGCGGCGCTTCGCGTGCTGCATCGGGTGCCTGTACGGGATGCGGTGCCGAGCCACGCGCGCTGCCGGTGTGGGGCATCGGGTGCGGGCCCGAGCCGTGCGCGCTGTTGGTGTGTGGCGCCAGCTGCGGGGCCGAGCCACGCGTCGAGCGCGGCGTACCGGCGTGCGGCGTCGAGCGTGGCGTGCTCGACGGCGTGGAGTGCGGCGTGCTGGTGTACGCCACCGGCGCATCGGGGCGTTGCGTGCCCGGCCGCGGCATCTTTCGAGGACGACCGGGGGGCGTGACGATGCTTCCTGGCTCGGTGGGCACGCGCGGCGCCGCTGCGATCAGGCTGCGCGAGATCGATCGGCTGCTGTCGCGATGGACCGCCACGAGGCTGTGGGGCTCGGCCGGGTCGGCGAACTGCGGCGCGGATGGCAGCCGCTCGGGCTCGGCCCGCCGCTGCGTGTTCGCAGCCGACGAGGAGTGGATGCTCCCCGCGCGCGCCGGCCGAAGATGGTCGAGCAGGCCCGGCGGGAGATCACCCGCGCGGAGGTGCGTGGGTGCTTCCGGTGCGCTGTAGCTGGGCGGCATGCGATGGCCGAAAGTGCAAGCCGAAGACCACGGGCTGCAGGGCGCCAACTCGCGGATTCACGGGCGGGTGGGGGCCGGACGATGGGGGGTGGGGGCGCGATTCGTAACCCGAGGTAGTCGAGTCCCACGGCCGACGGGCCGTGGATCCCGAGGTAGACAGCGAGGTTACGGGTGGCATGGCGACTGCTCGACGCAAGGGCCATGCACCGCTTCACCCTCCTGGTGGCCGCAGTCCTCGCTACCCTGACCGCCGTTCCCGCGATGGCTCAGCCGCGCCGCTCGCAGGGTACGGTCGCGCAAGCGACGCGCGAGCCGGCCGATGATGATGGCGATGGTCCGGAGGCGCGAGGGGTCGCGCTGTTCAAGCTCGACGACATTATAGAGGTGGCGGTCCGGATCTCTCCGGACGTCGCGCGCGCCCGCGCCGACCGCGACATTGCGCAGGAATCCGCGGGCGCCGCGCGCCGCGATCAATCGTGGGTGCTGTCGGCGAGCGCGAGCTACGAGCGCCAGGCCCTGGGCGCAGACACGCCCGACCAGCGGC
>DATIPJ010000579.1:0-2924 GCA_035472155.1 Kofleriaceae bacterium | reverse complement strand
TGGTTGCCTTGGCGTACGTGCCGGCGCCCCCGCCGCCGCCGCCGTCGCTGCCCGCGCGCCCGCCCGCGCCGCCGCCCCCGATGCACTCGATCGAGTTGCTCGCGTTGTTCCAGTCCCCCGGCACCGCGAAGCTCGTGCCGGTCGTCAGGGCAATGACGCGCGCACCCCTCGGCCCATCGATCACCCCGCCGGTCGCCCCATCGCTCGGTGCATCGATCACCTGCAGCTCGGGCCCATCGCCGGCATCTCCCGCGACACGAAAGCCAAGCCGACCGCAGCCGACGGTCAGCAACAACAGCCCGATGCGCGTGAACATCGACATCCGGGACACCCCGAGTCTCTCATGCCTCGCGCGCGGTCGGTCGATTGCCGCGCTGTGATCTGCCTCATACCGGCGAGCAGGCGTACGCCTCGGCCAGCCAGTCCCGGACGTCGCGGTCGACGTCGGCCGCGCGCATGAGGTCGACCGAGTGCGCCGTGCGATGCGCCGACAGCCGCAGCGTCTTGGTGATTCGCGGGTGATCGACCACGCGCGACAGCAAGAAGCTCAGCACGAGCCGGTCGCGCTTGGCTCGAACCTCGGCGAACGACCGCGATCGCTTGAACATCACGCACACGCTGACCGGATCGATCTGCACGCTGCGGCCTCGTGCCAGATGCCGCGCCACGGCGTCGAATGCCTTCCGTAGCGAACCTCACGTGCAGACGAGCCGGATGCGGGAGATCTGCAAGTCCGGATCTGTGGGAGCCCCGGGGCGAAAATCCCGGGGCCACCCGGCGGGGATTCCGGACAGAGGAGCACGTCACCCACGGATACGAAGCGTCCACCACCGATCGAGCTGCCCCGATGGGGCCGCTGCCGAGTGCGCTGCCACCGCGAGCGGTGACGATCGTGCTGACTCTCCGATCTTGATCATCCCCCAAAAAAATCTCGTGGTGGCAGGGCCTGTGGGCGCTGTGGACAACCGCGTCTCTGGCATCACGGCGATCCGAGGTGCGGTTGCCCAAGGGCGGAGGGCAACCACCGCCCGGACGCGCGCGCTCGCCTGGGACGCGCGCGTGGTTGTCCTCGGCCCGTCAGCGTCCACAGGCCGCCACATGCATAGTAGTGCGCGCGCGTTCTCGTGCACAGCAGATCGGTGGAGCCTCGTAGCGCTCTGCGATGTGCGCGTGGTGATAGGACCTGGCGGTCCGCGCGCGTGCTTGGGGGGCTAGCCGCGGCGAGAGCGCAGGGCGTCCTCGAGGATCGCGCCGAGCTCGGAGCAGGTGGGCTGCCAGCGGAGGGCGCGCATCGCGGCGGCCGGGTCGGCGATCAGGCGCGGCGGGTCGCCTGGGCGCCGTGCGACGACGGTGTGCGGGACCGGGCGGCCGATGACGCGCGCCGCGGTGTCGATGACCTCCTGGACCGAGTAGCCGCGACCGGTGCCGAGGTTGATCGGTCCGAGGGTCTCGCCGGCCTCGAGGCGGGCGAGCGCGGCCAGGTGTGCGGTGGCCAGGTCCTGCACGTGGATGTAGTCGCGGATGCAGGTGCCGTCGGGGGTTTCGTAGTCGGCGCCGAACACCTGGATCGCGGGGCGCGTGCCCAGGGCGGCGTCGATCGCGAGAGGGATCACGTGGGTCTCGGGCTCGTGGCTCTCGCGCAGGGTGCCGTCGGGGTGCGCGCCGGCGGCGTTGAAGTAGCGCAGCGCGCACCAGCGGAGGTTGTAGGCGCCGGCCCACGCGTCGAGCGCGAGCTCGATCGACAGCTTGGTCGCACCGTACGGGTTGACCGGTGCGAGCGGCGAGCTCTCGGGGATCGGGACGCGCTCGGGGCGGCCGTAGACCGCGGCGGTCGACGAGAACAGCCATGCGCGCACGCCGGCATCGCGCGCGAGCTCGAGGAGCGTCAGCGTGCGCGCGACGTTGACGTCGAAGTACAGGGCCGGGTCGCGGACGGATTCGCCGACCTGGATCTTGCCCGCGAAGTGGGCGATCGCGCCGACCCGGCGGCGCTCGAGGATGCCGCGCACGAGCGCGCGATCGGCGATGTCGCCGACGACGACCTCGACACCGGCGGGCAGGCGCGCCGGTGCGCCGCCGGAGAGATCGTCGAGGACGACGACGTCGCGGCCGGCCTCGGCGGCCATGCGCGCGAAGTGGCTGCCGACGAAGCCCGCGCCGCCGGTGACCAGAAGGGCGCCGGGGTCAGCCATGTGCGCCTCCGCTGGCATCGCTCGTGTTGCGCGGGTGGCTTGGCTCGCTCGGGTCGCTCGGGTGGTTCGGGTCGCTCGGGTCGCTCGGGTAGGTCGGGTCGCTCGTTTCGTTGGGGACCGGGCCGGCGAGGAGGATGCGCCCGGTGTGCCCGGTAGTGCGTGCGTAGTCGTCGTCGATCGCCGCGGCGACGCGCGGCCCGGTGCTGCGGCGGGCGAGCGCGACGATCGATCCGCCGAAGCCGCCGCCCGTGAGGCGGGCGCCCCAGACCTCGGGGTGCGCGGTGGCGAGCTCGACGAGCGCGTCGATCGCTGCGATCGAGACCGCGAAGTCATCGCGCTGCGAGTCGTGCGACTCGGCGAACAGGCGGCCGACGGCGGCAAGGTCATTGCGCTCGAGCGCCTCGACGGCGGCGAGCACGCGCGCGTTCTCGGTGACGATGTGCCGCGCGCGGCGGCTGAGCGGCTCGGGGAGCGCGGCGATGCGCGACAAGTCGGCGAGCTCGACGTCGCGCAGCGAGCTGACCCCGAGCGCGCGGGCCGCGGCCATGCATTCGGCGTGGCGGACGCGATAGTCGCCGGCGGCGTGGTCGTGGCGGATGCCCGACGAGATCACCAGGAGGTCGGCGTCCGGCAGCCGGACCAGGCGATTGGCGTGGCTGCGCATGTCCATGAACAGTGCGAAGCCCGGCACGCCGAGGCTGGCCGTCATCTGGTCGATCGCGCCCACCGGCG
>DATIPJ010000578.1:0-5746 GCA_035472155.1 Kofleriaceae bacterium | reverse complement strand
GAGGGACGAGCTCAAGGAACTGGGCGACCAGCTCGAAATGCGCAAACGGGAGCTCTTGGGATGAGCCGACCGCTCCAGGTCCACGAGGCCAATCCCGCTAGCCGCACTCGCAAACAACGCATTCGTCTGGGAGGACGGAATTCCGCTTTCGATCGATTCGCCAGTCGGGTGACCGCCTGGGTAGGCTCTCCATGGGCCTTTGTCCTTGCTCTCGTGTCGGTACTCGTATGGGCCGTGACGGGACCGCTATATCACTTCTCGGAGACGTGGCAGATCGTCATCAATACCGGTACGACGATCGTCACTTTCCTGATGGTGTTCGTGATCCAGCAGTCGCAGAACAAGGACACGCTGGCGATCCACCTCAAGCTCAACGAGCTGATCGCGTGCGACGCGGCAGCGAACAACCGCCTGATCGACGTCGAGGACCTCAGCCCCGAGGAGCTCGCGGTGCTCAAGCGGTTCTACGTGAAGCTCGCAAAGCTCGCCGAGAGCGACGACGATGTGCACACCTCGCACTCGCTCGACGAAGCGGATGACCGCCACCAGATCAAGCTCGGCGGCGCCGACGGTGCGCGCCAGACCAAGCGGCGCGCGAAGGGCGCCCCCAAGCCCGCGCCCAAGCCCGCGCCCAAGCCGAACAAATAGCGCTGCCGCGGTTGTCGCAGTTGTCGCACGACGCGCGGTGTCGCGGCGTTGCAGCACCCGCGCAGCGCGTGCAGCGATCGAGCACAGCCGCGCGCGCGCGGTCCGCGTTATAACGTGAATGTGAGAAGCTCAGCGTCGATCGCAATCCTCGCCGGTCTCTTCGTCGGCCTCGCCGGCGGATCGCTCCGCAGCGCCGACGGCGCCCCGCAACCGAAGCAGCCGCCTCCGCCGCGGGCTGCGGTCACCGCGCCGCCTCCCGCGGCCCGGCCCGCCAGCGCCGCGCCCAAGCAGACTGCCTCGGTCGAGGGCATCACCGAGTACACGCTCGCCAACGGCATGCGCGTGCTGCTGTTCCCCGATCCGTCGAAGGAGACCATCACGGTCAACGTGACGTACCTCGTCGGCTCGCGCATGGAGGGCTACGGCGAGACCGGCATGGCGCACCTGCTCGAGCACATGCTGTTCAAGGGCACGCAGAAGCATCCCAAGGTGTGGGAGGAGCTCCAGCAGCGCGGCGCGCAGAACAACGCGTCGACCTGGTACGACCGCACCAACTACTTCGAGACCATACCGGCCAAGGGCGACAACCTCGCCTGGGCGCTCGAGATGGAAGCCGATCGCATGATCAATGCGAACATCGCGCAGACCGATCTCGACAAGGAGTTCTCGGTCGTGCGCAACGAGTTCGAGATCGGCGAGAACCAGCCCGAGGGCGTGCTCTCGGAGCGCATGTGGTCGACCGCGTATCTCTGGCACAACTACGGCAAGTCGACGATCGGCTCGCGCGCCGATATCGAGAAGGTGCCGGCGACCTCGCTCAAGCGGTTCTACAAGAAGTACTACCGCCCCGACAATGCGGTGCTCGTCGTCGCCGGCAAGCTCGACGCGACCGCTGCGCTCGGCCTGATCTCGACCCACTTCGGCCCGCTGGCCAATCCGGCGACACCGCTCGAGCCGACCTACACCACCGAGCCGACGCAGGATGGCGAGCGCGTGGTCACGCTGCGAAGGGCCGGCGACGTCCAGGTCGTCGGGCTCGTCTATCACGTCTCGGCCGCCGCAGATGCCGACTTCCCGGGGGTCGACGCGATCGACCACATCCTCACCGACGAGCCGTCGGGCCGGCTCTACGTCGCGCTGGTCAAGTCCGGGCTCGCCACCTCGGTGCGCTCGTTCCTGTTGCCGCTCCACGATCCCGGTGTGATCGAGCTGACCGCGACCGTGCCGGCCGGAAAGCCGATCGAGCCCGTGCGCGACCGCATGGTCGCGATCGTCGAGGGCTTCGCGAAGTCGAAGATCACCGACGAGGAAGTCTCGCGGTTCAAGGCGCGGAGCAAGGCGCGGTTCAAGCGGCTGTTCACCGATACCACGCGGCTCGGCGTCGGGCTGTCGGAGTCGATCGCGGCCGGCGACTGGCGCCTGTTGTTCCTGCGGCGCGACCGGGTCGCCAAGGTCACCCCGGCCGACGTGCAGAAGGCCGCGGCGGCGTACCTCGTGCCGTCGAACCGCACGCTGGGCATCTTCACGCCGACCAAGGCGCCCGAGCGCGCGCCGCAGAAGGAGACGCCCGACGCCGGCAAGCTCGTCGCCGGCTACCAGGGCGCGCCGCCCGAGGCCGAGGGCGAAAAGTTCGACGCCACGCTCGACAACATCGAGAAGCGCACCGAGCGGTCGATCCTGTCGTCGGGGATGAAGCTCGCGGTCCTCGCGAAGCAGACCCGCGGGCACATGGTGCGCGCGCGGCTCACGTTGCGGTACGGCACCGAGACCGACTTCACCGGCAAGCGCCTGCCGGCCTCGATGCTCGACGACCTCTTGCCGCGCGGCACCAAGCAGCACACGTTCCAGCAGATCAACGATCAGTGGGACGCGCTCGACGCCCAGGTCGGCTTCGCCTCGGCGCCCGGCATCCTCGACGTCAACATCCAGACCACGCGCGAGAACCTGGGCGCGGTGCTCGCGCTCGTCGACGAGATCCTGCGCCAGGCCACGTTCCCGCAGGACCAGTTCGACCTCGTGATCAAGGAAGCCGTCACCGGGCACGAGGACCAGAAGTCCGATCCCGAGACCCAGGGCATGCTCGCGTCGACGCGCGCCGGCGCGCCCTACCCGCCCCAGCATCCGTTTTACACGCCGACCACCGAGGAGCAGATCGCCGGGCTCAAGGCGCTGCGCGTCGCGGAGGTCAAGAAGTTCGCGGCGATGCTCGGCACCAGCAACGCCACGATGACCATCGTGGGCGATGTCGACACGGCCGCGGTCAAGCCGTGGATCGAGAAGACGTGGGGCAGCTGGAAGTCACCGCGCCCGTGGAAGCGGCTCGAGCGCAAGTACACCGCGACCGCGGCCGGCGAGCAGAGCTTCGACTTCCCCGACAAGGCGAACGCGCTGATCGCCGTCGTCCACGCCGTCGACATGAAGGATGACGACCCCGACGCGCCGGCGATGGCGATCGCCAACTACGCGCTCGGCGGCGGCGGCTTCGCGTCGCGCCTGGTCAAGCGGCTGCGCCAGAAGGACGGCCTGTCGTACTACGCGTTCTCGGCGCTGCAGCTCCCACCGCTCGACGCCGCCGGCACGTTCCGCTCGGCCGGCGCGCTCAACCCCGAGAACGTCAAGAAAGGCATGGCCGCGATGCTCGAGGAGATCGATCACCTGGTCTCGGGCGGGCTCACCGCCGAGGAGCTCACCACCGCCAAGCAGGGCATCCTCGAGGGCTTCCAGCGCAACCTGTCCAGCGATGCGGCCGTGCTCGGCCTCCTGCACGACGGGCTCTACCTCGAGCGCAAGATGGACTACTGGGCCAAGCGCAACGCGGCGATCGGCGCGCTCAGCCTCGAGCAGGTCAACGCCACGCTGAAGCGCCACCTCCGGCCCGAGACGCTGATCAAGATCACCGCCGGCGACAAGAAGAAGATGTGACCGGCGGCTCGGCTCGGCCCCATCCCCACGCGGGCGGATCGCCCTCTCCGGCGCGCTGACCGCGACGCTTGCGCGGGGGCGCCGAGGCGCGCGACGGCGCCGGACGCGACGCCGCGGGAGCGGGATCAGGAGCCTTCTCGGGCGCGGGCGCGATCGCCGCGCGGACACCCGCGAATGCCGCGGCGACCTCGCGGATCGCGCCCAGCGGGCCGGTCATTGCCGCCGCGTGCGCCTCGGCGCCGCTCGCCGCGAGCTGATCGCCCACCGCCGCGAGCTGCGCGCACGCCGCCTCGATCCGCGCCGCGAGCGGCCCGCCGACGTACGCGGCGAACAGCACGGACGCGAATGCGCGAAGCTCTCCCGCTTCGAGCTCGGGCCGGCTGTCGACCACGCGGAGCTGCACGCGATCTTCCTTGAGCCACAACACCAGCGAGTTCTCGTCGGTGTCGATGAACGTGAGCTGCCGTTCTTCCATGTCACACCCTTTCGATTGCAGACCACAGCCTCGCGCCCCGCCCGCTCATGCACGCGGGTATCCCGGCGGATCGCGAGGACCAGCTCGCGTCCTATCACGGTGATCTGACAGCGATCGCGCGCCGCAGAGCGCGACGGCAGCGCTTCTACAGCTGCGCGACGTACGACCAGCCCGCATCCTCGACCCGAACCTGATGCACGACCGTGTTGGTCATGCTGAGCGGGCGCGGCTCGTCGCGGCCCTCGAAGCACGCCGACAGCAGCTGCCGCATCACCCCGCCGTGGGCAACGATCACGACGCACGGATGGTCGACCTCGGCGAGGAAGCTGCGCACGGCGGCGTGCGCGCGCGCGTGGACCCCGGCCCGGCTCTCGCCGCCCTCGAGCGGGCGCGTGCGATCGCCCTGCACCCACGCCGTCAGCACGCCAGGGAACCGCGCCTCGATCTCGTGGCGCGTCAGGCCCTCGAACACGCCGTAGTTGAACTCGCGCAGATCGCTCCGCAGGTGCAGCGTGCGCCCGGCGACCCCGAACGCGATCTCGGCGGTCTCGCGGGCACGCAGCAGGTCCGAGCTCAACAGCGCGGTGTGCGCCGGATCGTAGAGGTGCGCGTGCTCGGCGACCTCGAGGCGCACGCGCAGCGCGCGGGCCTGGGCGCGGCCGAGCTCGCTCAGCGGGATATCGCGTTGACCCTGAAACCGGCCGTCCTTGTTCCATTCGGTCTCGCCATGGCGGACCAGCAACAGCGTTCGAACCATCGATCATGCTCGTAGCACGCCAATCGGGCTCCGAAAATACAGAAGCGCCCGAGCGAGCCGCCCGGGCGCCATGCAGATCGGTCTCCGGGATCAGAACGGCGCCGCGGAGTACGGAAACGCCCCCGACACGTTCGGGTGGCCCTGAGACTTGTTGTCCGGATCGGGGACCGAAAGGTTGCCGACGTTGTTGGCGTTGTCGGTCGAGAATGCCACGCCGTCGCTGACCAGCGCCCGGAACTGCGGCGGCGAGTCGGGGGTGATCGCCGCGCCGGCCAGGAGGTAGTCGTACGTGATGTCGATGACGTCGTTGTTGAGGAAGCGGCCGCCGCACAAGAGCGGTTCCGAGCTCGCATCGCCGCACAGCGACAGGTACGTGCTGACCGGCAGCGACGTATCGACGCGCATCACATCGGGGATGAACTGCTTGAACACCTTGTCGGCGTAGGCCTGCGCCGCCGCCTTGGAGTCAGCGGTGAGCGTGACGCCGTCGAGCTTGTTCTCGACGAACAGCGCGCCACCGACGGCGTGACACGTCATCCCGGCCGGCTTGAGCCCGTCGGCCGGCGCCAGCTTGACCGCGCCGTTGATCAGGCACGTACCGAGGTAGAGCGCCTTGAGCACGGTCTTGGCCTCGCCGACGACCGCATTGAGCGTGTCGTTGGGCACGCCCGCGAAGCTCGGCGCGGTCGCGTTGTAGCCCGCGTTGAACGCCTCGGTGAACAGCAACGCCTCGTTGATGCCCGGGCGCGCGAGGTGCTCGACCTGGCGATACGTCGGGCCGGTGGGCGGGCTGTCGACGGGCGGCTCCATGCCGGCGTCGACCATCTTTCCCGACGAGTCGCTGCAGCCGGTCGCTGTGACCAGCGCGAGTGCCGCGCCGGCGAGAGTGAGATTGCGAATGTTCATGATCGATTCCTTACTCGGCCACCGAGATCGTGGACCAG
>DATIPJ010000577.1:0-3045 GCA_035472155.1 Kofleriaceae bacterium | reverse complement strand
GCCGCAAACACGCAAAGCGCGTCGCAGCAACCCGCGGCCGCGAACGCGCAAAGCGCGTCGCAACGGCCCGCAGCCGCGTACGCGCAAGGTACGGCGCAGGCAGCGCGGCAGGTTGCGACGCAGGCCCCGACGTTGCCGCTGCCCACGCAGGTGGCGCCTCTGGGTATCGCTGGCGCCCCGCCGCCGGCGAGCGCCGAGTCGGTCGCCAAGTCGCGCGCTGCGCTGGCGCGCCCCGACGGCAATGGCGAGTCCCTCGACAAGGCGGCCCTGCTCAAGCTGACGCCGTCCCAGCGCGTGCAGGCGCGCGAGGTCGGTGCGATTCCGCAGAGATCGGCGGTGCAGGCCCACGCGCAGCCACTGGCAGCGCCGGGTGCGTCGACGCCGGCACCTGCGGCACCGGCACCTGCGGCACCGGCCCCGGCCCCATCGGGGCCCAGCGTCGATGACCGGCTCGCTCACGTCGATCCGCGCGACGAGGTGGTCGCGATGTCGCCGCTGCGCAAGCGCGTGGCCGAGCGGCTGGTGCAGGCGCAGCACGAAGCAGCCGCGCTGACCACGTTCAACGAGGCCGACATGACCGAGATCATGTCCCTGCGCGCGAAGTACAAGGACAGCTTCGAGAAGGCGCACGGCGTGAAGCTCGGGTTCATGTCGTTCTTCGTCAAGGCGTGCGTGGCCGCCTGCAAGGCATTCCCCGGCGTCAACGCCGAGGTGATCGGCGGCAGCATTGTCTACAAGAAGCACTACGACTTCGGCATCGCCGTCTCGACCCCCAAGGGCCTCGTCGTCCCGGTCCTGCGCGACTGCGATACCCTGACCTTCGCCGGGGTCGAGAAGGGCATCCTCGCCCTCGCCGACAAGGCGCGCACCGCCAAGCTCGCCCTGGCTGACCTGACCGGCGGCACGTTCAGCATCACCAACGGCGGGATCTACGGCTCGATGATGTCGACCCCGCTGCTCAACTATCCGCAGACCGGCATCCTCGGTATGCACAACATCGTCAAGCGCGCCATCGTCGTCGACGACGCCGTCCAGGTACGGCCGATGATGTACATCGCGCTCAGCTACGACCACCGCGTCGTCGACGGCCGCGAGGCAGTGTCGTTCCTCGTCGCCGTCAAGGAACGCCTCGAGGCCCCCGATCGCCTGATGTTCGAGGTCTGACCGCCGCTCGACGGGGCGCGCCGCTCGATGGGGCGCGGCGTCGATAGGCTCGCCGCTCGACGGGACACGCAGCTGGACGGGACGTGCCGCGCCGCACGAGTGTGTGGCGAATCGCCGGCTCAGTGGCTCGCGCGGACGACGAGCGCGGCTCCGCTCAGCGGATCGCGCGGCGCGGGCAGCCGATCGTCCCCGACGGTGGCCGCGGCCGTGTGCGCGATACCGGCGATGAAGCCGCCCGGTACCGCTGCGAGCGACGTGACCTCCTCGCGACCCTCGCCGCTGACCGGCCACGATGCGACGACGCTGCCGCTCCCATCGAGCTCGGCGAGGAATGCATCGTCGCCGCCGCCCGCGGTGAGCGACCGGTCGCCGAGGCGGAGCGCGCCCGAGAAGAAACCGCCGGCGATGACGTGCTCGCCAGCCGGTGCGATCGCACGCAGGCCGTCGAAGTCAGCACCGCCGAGAAGGGTGACGGCGCCTGCGCCGCCGCCGGGCGACCACCAGGCGACCATGCCGTCGCCCGGGCCCTCGGCGACGTGGTCCGCGCCGGCGACGTGCACGGTGTCGCGGATGCTGGCCGCAACGGCGATCCGGCCGCCCGCGTCGATCGCCACTCCGGCCACTGCCTCGTCGGCCTTGCCGCCGAACGTCTGTACCCAGCGCGCCGCGCCCACGGGGTCGAGCTCGGCGACGAAGCCATCCGCCGCCATGGACCGATCGTCGAATGGCTGCAGCGGCCGGCCGAGCAGATCGGCGCTCGCTGCGAATGTCCCAGCGACCGCGATCCGGTCCCCGACCGCCGCGACCGACTGCACGGTATCGGCCCCCACACCGCCGATCCGGATCAGCCAGGCCACCGCGCCGCTCGCGGTCGTGCGCGCGACGAAGCCGTCGGTGCGCCCACCGCTCGACACGACACGCTCCGCGACCCGCAGCGTGCCTGCGAACGTTCCGCCGACGAGCGCGCCATCGGGCAGAACCGCCAGCGACGAAATCACCGACCAGTCGGTGGCATCGAAAGCGACCTTCCACGCCACGGCGCCCGTCGCTGCATCGAGCGCGACCACCGCAGCGCCAGGCTCGCCGCGCATCTCCAGTCCCGCGGCTCTGCCGGTTCCTCCGACGGCGGCGACCACGCGACCCACACCGGCCGCCAGCGGTCCGCTATATCCATCAAGCTCCGCGCGCCACGCGTTCGTGTTCGGGCGGTCCATGGCGCGCGCTTCGATCACGGCGCGCGTGCCCACCCCACTGCCGTTCGCGGCCGCAATCGCGGCGCGCGTGCCCGCCCCACTGCCGTTCGCGGCCGCAACCGCGGCACCGTTCGCCGACGAAGCGCTTCCCTCGGTCAGCGCGGCGAACATCATCGTGGACGTCGCAGCGACCCCGGTGAGGGTGCCGCCAGAGCGGCCGATCTCGACGGTGACGGGCGCGATGGCAACGCCGCTCGGATTGCGAGGCGATGGGCAGGCAGCCAAAGCAACGATCGCAACCGCAGCGAGTGCGAAGCGACCTGCAATGAGTGCGGCGTGGCCGACGATCGAGGCGCCTATGTTCTGCGCGGAGCCACTAGCGACCTTAGCGGCGAGATTCTGCGCGGAGTATCCGGTGATCGAGGCGCCGAGATGTTGCGCGGAGCGACCAGCGATCGAGTCGCCAAGAATTTGCGCGGAGCCCATGGCGATCGACGCGCCGAGATTTGGCGCGGAGCCGATGGCGATCGACGCGCCGAGACTTGGCGCGGAGCCGATGGCGATCGAAGCGCCGCGATTTGGCGCGGAGCCGATGGCGATCGACGCGCCGAGATTTGGCGCGGAGCCGATGACGATCGAAGCGCCGCGATCTTGCGCGGAGCCGATGGCGATCGAAGCGCCGCGATTT
>DATIPJ010000576.1:0-7563 GCA_035472155.1 Kofleriaceae bacterium | reverse complement strand
GCGGTGGCCGTGATCGTCGCGAGCATCATCGGCGCCACGATGGCGCTGAAGGTCGGCATGACCGCGATGCCCGAGATGGTCGCGCTGCTCCACAGCTTCGTCGGCCTCGCGGCGGTGCTGGTCGGATTCGCGCTCCAGCTCGACGAGGCGCGGCCGCCGCACCTGGCCGAGCGCATCGAGGTCTTCATCGACGTTTGGATCGGCGCGATCACGACCACCGGCTCGGTGATCGCGTTCCTCAAGCTGCGAGGCACGGTGAGCGGCAAGCCGCTGCTGCTGCCCGCGCGCCACCTGTTCAACCTCGCGATGCTGATCGGCTCGATCGCGATGTGCGTGCTGTACGCCAGGGACGGCGTGACGTGGTCGCTCGGCATCGGCACGGCGATCGCCTGCGTGCTCGGCGTGCACCTGGTCGCGGCGATCGGCGGCGCGGACATGCCGGTCGTGGTCTCGATGCTCAACAGCTACTCGGGATGGACCGCGGCCGCGGCGGGCTTCATGCTGCAGAACGACCTCTTGATCATCACGGGCGCGCTCGTCGGCTCGAGCGGCGCGATCCTGTCGTACATCATGTGCCGCGCGATGAACCGCTCGATCTGGAACGTGATCTTCGGCGGATTCGGCGCCGCGCCGCCCAAGAAGGCCACCGGGCCGGCCGCGCCCGCCGGCGACGTGCACGAGATCGACGCGGTCTCGCTCGCCGCGCGGCTCAAGGCATCGAAGTCGGTGATCATCGTGCCGGGCTACGGCATGGCGGTGGCGCGCGCGCAGCACGCGGTGCGCAACCTGACCGATATCCTGCGGGCGTCGGGCGTGAACGTGCGGTTCGCGATCCATCCGGTGGCCGGACGCCTCCCGGGCCACATGAACGTGCTGCTCGCCGAGGCCAGCGTGCCTTACGACATCGTCCAGGAGATGGACGAGATCAACGGCGACTTCCCGACGACCGACATCGCGATCGTCATCGGCGCGAACGACATCGTCAACCCGGCCGCCGAGGACGATCCGACCTCGCCGATCGCCGGCATGCCGGTGCTGCAGGTCTGGAAGGCGCACATGGTGGTGGTCAACAAGCGCTCGCGCGCGGCGGGCTACGCGGGCATCGACAACCCGCTGTTCTACAAGCCGGTGACGCGCATGCTGTTCGGCGACTCCAAGGACGCGATCGAGAAGGTCGTCGCGGCGCTCGGCACGGCCGAGGCCAAGGCCAGCTGAGCTAGGGCGTGACCTGACATCGCACGTGGGTCCAGGTGTCGTCGCTGGCCTGGTGCGACCGCGCAATCTGCAGCCGAAGATGGTCGGGCGTCGTCGGGCACGCGCGCGGATCGACGACGAGCGCGAAGCAGTCGGTGGTTGCGCCATCGCTGCACGCCGGGATCGATAGCGGCTCGCCGGGGGCGGCGTCGCGCACGTCGGTGACCTGGCAGGCCGGCTGGAGCCCTGGGTCCGCCGAGCTATCGGCGAGATAGGAGAGTTCGATACAGGAGCTGCCGACGAGCTGCTTCGCGGTCTCGCCGACCTGCGAGAGCGCACCCGACAGGTCCTGGTTGCAGATCGACGTCCGCTGCGAGCGGCCCGGGAATCGATCGAGGAACGCAGCGAGCCGAACCGCGGGGTCGGCGTGCTGGCGGCCGCTCGGTCCGTCGTAGACGCACGACGGCGCCAGCTGAGGGATCGCGACGTTTTCCCCGGGCGGGACTCCGAGCTCGACGGCGACCGGCGTCGGATCGCCGATGATGCCGGCAACCATCACGCGCCGCGAGTCACCCTTGAGCGAGATCAGCTCGTCGACGAACGGAGTCACATCGTCCACGTACGGCGAGGCCGCGAACGGGACACGCGGTCGATCGCCGTCGGAGACCTGCACGAGGTCTCCATGTTCAAGGCGATCCCGAACCGCGACCTCGACGTGCTGTTCGTGGTCGACAACTCGCCGTCGATGCTCGACGAGCAGATGCAGCTCGCCGACAACTTCCCGCGGATCATCGATGCGCTGTCGACGCTCGACGGTGGCATGCCGAGCCTCCACGTCGGCGTCGTGACCTCGGACATGGGCACGACCGGCTCGCTCGATCCGGACAATCCGGCGGCGGGAGTCGGAGCCAGCCAAGGAAGGTGCGCTGGCCAGGGCGACAACGGTGCGCTCCAGCACGCCAACGCGCCGGAGCTGACCGGCAGCTTCATCAGCGACATCGAGCTCGACGACGGTACGCGGCAGCGCAACTACACCGGCGAGCTCCGCGACGTGTTCGCGCACATCGCGCTGGTCGGCGATGACGGGTGCGGTTTCGAGCAGCACCTGCGAGCGATGGAGCGCGGTCTCACCGATCCGACCGGCTTCGTTCGCCCCGATCGCGATCGATAGCAGCCACGCGCGCACCAGCACGCCGGCAGGACACCGCGAGCTCGGGAGGATTGCAAGCGCGGCGTGGATCGCCCGCAGAAACCGACGGAGGGAGATCGACGACGTGTGGGTGCAGCGCTGGCGCCCCGGGTCCGTCAGGGATCGCGGCGGACCGGGACGTCGGCGGTCGTGCGGTGCTCGCCGCCGTCGGCTGCCTCGAACCGGCGCTGGCCGGTGTCGCGCCACCATGCCGACCAGCGCTCGGCCGCGGCGTCGCGTTCCTTGCGCGGCAGGTCGTGGTGGTAGCCGAAGTACTCGCCGGTGAGCCGGCGCAATACATTGATCGCGCTCTCGCGGATC
The DNA here is from genome assembly GCA_035472155.1 of Kofleriaceae bacterium. Taxonomy (GTDB): domain Bacteria; phylum Myxococcota_A; class Polyangia; order Haliangiales; family Haliangiaceae; genus JABFXX01. The sequence continues at coordinate 4,859 of DATIPJ010000576.1, read as the reverse complement.
GCGTCTTCCTTGTGGCCGAGGCCCTCGATCAGCCACTCGACGCGGTGCCGGCGGCGCGCGGCCTCGTACCACTTGCGCCACTTGCGCTCGCTGGCGCCGAAGTCCTGCGCGGTGAGCGACGTGAGCGCGCGCCGGGCGTGGTCGCCGCCGCGCCCGCTGCGCTCGATCACGCCGATCAGGTCGGGGATCGAATCGATGTCTCCGAGGGCGACCAGCGCGCCGCTCGCCGCTGCGACCACGTCGGGGTCGCTCGAGTGGACCGCGCGGCGGGCGCGCAACAGAGCGTGGCCGAGCTCCTGCGGTGCGTATCCGGTGAGCGCCTCGACGGCCGCGGCGCGCACGCCGAAGTCCTGGTCGAACAACCGCTCGGCGAGCGCGAACACCGCCGCGCGCGGCCGTAGCTCGGCGACGCACACGGTGGCGTAGAACCGGACGTCGCGCTGCACCGCGCTCATCCGGTCGATCAGCAGCTCCGACGCCGCGGTGCCGAGCCGGATGACCAGCTCGAGCAGCCCGCCGTACTGCGCCGCGCGCAGCGGGCGGCCGGTGACTGCGAAGCGATCGGCGCGCAGCCGCCCCGGGAACCGGCGGGTCAGGGCGCGCAGCGTCTCGGGCGCGCGCTCGACGGCCTCGGCGAGGGCCTCCTCGGCGGCGGCCTCGTCGGCGCGCTCGATGTCGCCGAGCACGTCGTCGATCGGTCGCGGCTCGCCGGCCTCCATCGACATCTCGACGCCCTGCTCGAAGCCCGGCAGCGGCGTCGGCCCGCCGGCGGCGCTGGCCTCTGCCGCGGGGAGGTTGCGAGAGATCTTCTTGGTGTCGATCATCTCGGTTTCGATCTCGACGATCGGAGACTCCGTGGGCGCGCGGTGCCCGGAGGACTTGTGCTTGACGATCAAGCGGCCGATCGCCTCGCTCGCCGCGTTGGCCATCGGCAACAGCTCGGTCACGTCGACCAGCTTGAGGTCGCTATTGACCCGGTGGGCAACGACCAGCGCGACGACGCGGTCGCGGAGCACGATCGGCAGCAGCAGCGCCGATGGCGGCATCGTGCCGCCCATGCGGATCACCATCGAATCGATGCTCGGGTCGCCCGACACGAGCGGCCCGATGTGCGACTGGTGGTTGCTGACCACGGTGCGGAACGGCGACACCGCGTCGAGCGGGATCAGCACGGTGTTGATCGCGGCGTTGTCGATGCCGGGCTCGGCGAGCGCGACCCGGCCGATCGCCACGCCGCCCTGCACGGTGAGCAGGCCGGCCCAGCGCGCACGCGAGCGAGCCGCGCGCAACAGCGTCAGGAACACCGTGTCGCGATCGTCGGCGGTGGCCAGGATCTCGCGAGCGCGGACGATCGGCAGCGGCGAGTCGCGCCCCGCGGTCGGAATCGGTGTGGGCCGCGAGGCTGGCCCGAGCGCGCGCATGCTGCCCGTCGGCCGCGACACGCTGCCGCTCGGCGTGGCGTTCACCGGCACCGGGACGCCGCCCGATCCAACCGTCGGCATGGGAGTGCTGTCCGGTCTCGTCGACGCGGGGACGCCGCCCGATCCGCTCGTCGGCGCTGCGGTGGCTCCCGATCCGACGGTCGGCATCGGGATGCTGCCGGACCTCGTCGCTACAGGGATGGCGCCGGATCCGGTCGTCGGCGCGGGGGTATTGCCCGACCTCGTGGGGGCGGCCGGGATGCTTCCGGACCCTGCGGGCGTCGAGATCGGGCCGGTGCGCATCCGGCGGAAGGTGCCCGAGGGCGGCGTGATCTCGTCGGGGCCGCGCGGGGCCATCCCGTCGGTGGCCGCGCGATTGGGCACCACGCCGATGATCGTGTGCCGGCGGCCGCGGGCGATGTCGTCGTGCGAGGGCAGCGGGTCGGCGGCGAGGAGCTTGAGCGTCGCCATCTCGGGCGAGACCGACGAGAGCCGGGGCGCGCTCGTGCGCGCGGCAGCGTCGTCGGCGCCCGGGCGGACCGCGTCGAACGGCTGCGAGGGCGTGCGGTCGGTGCGGTCCGACGCAAGCGGCACGGCACCGGGCACGCGGTCGTCGCGCTCGTCGACGATGATCGTGGGCGCGCGGCCGACCGGCGGCGCCTCGGAGTCGACATCGAGCGAGCGCGCGAGCGTGGTGAACCGCGCCGGCGCATCGCGGCCGTAGGCCGCAGCGAACACCAGGTTCCAGCGGTACTCGGGGGTGATCAGCGGCTGCAGCGGGCGGTCGAGCAGGTCGGCGAGGTCCTCGAGCTCGCTCAGCTCGAGCGGCGCACAGACCAGGATGCGCACGGCGTCGCCCTCGAACGCCACCGGCACCGCGCGGTACTGCTCGGCGAGCTCGCGCGCGACCATGGCGAGCGCCGCCGGATCCGGCGACGTGCCCTCGTCGCGCGCAGCCGGTGGCAGACCGGAGGCGAGCGCGAGGTACTGGGTCAGCCGCTCCTCGGGGACCAGCCCCATCTCGAGCAGGATGGTGTCGAGGCTGCCGCCGTAGATCACCTGGCGCTGGAACGCCTTCTCCATGCGCTTGACGCCGACCAGGCCATCGCGGACGAGGAGAGAGCTCAGTCGCGAAGGCATGCCCGCCGCCTCACGCCCGGATCACGTAGGTTCCGGCGATCCAGTCCTGCAGGCCGCGCTTCTCGCTGTCGAAGCCCATCCACAGGAACCCGAGGAACAGCGTGGCGACACCGGCGAGGTAGCCGGCACAGCGCGCCACGCAGCGGCCCGCCGACGGCGGATCGCCGAAGACGTCGATGATCTTGAGGCCCATGACCCGCATACCGAGGGTCCGCCCGACGACGATCTGGAAGACCAGCAGGTACACCAGCCCGATCGCAGCCACCAGGACGAGGGCCATCACCAGGGCCGGATCGGTGGCGAGCACCAGGTCGATCCAGAGGTCGATGTCGAGCAGGTGCAGGTTGCTCGGCATGTGCAGGCCCGTGATGCGGCCGGCGAGGAGCGCGATGAGCAGCGACGCAGGGACCACGAGGGCGAGGTCGATCGCGGCGGCGACCAGGCGGCGCCAGAACCCGACGACGTACACGGCGGGGGCCTCTCGGCGCAGACGCGTGGGTACAGGCGCAGGCCCGGGAGGCGGGGTCGGATGCGGCGTGTGAACCGGCGTCTCGACGGTCGTGTCGTCCTCGAATCGCACTTCACCGCTCGGGCCCAGCAGGGCAGGCTCGCGATCGGACATCGCAAATTGATAGCGCGCGCCGGGCATGGAACGCAAATCCTGCTACTTGGCCCGCCGGCCGTCGTCGGGAGCCCCGGACGCCTCGGTCCAGATTTGCTCGACGATGCGCCAGCCGTCGGGCTGCCGCCGGTAGATGAAGAGATAGTTTCCGGCGATGTTGACCGCGGTGCCGCCCGAGACCAGGTTCTGGACGTACTCGCCGCTGTCGTAGGCCAGGTCGCCCGAGCGCTCGACGACGTGGCTGGTCAGCTCGACGTGCGACGTGAGCTGGTTCCAGATCCGTTCGAACAGGTTCCTGATGGCCGCGGCGCTCACCACGCGTCCGCCGGTGATCGGCAGGAACACGGCGTCGAGGGCGTAGGTCGCGGCCACCGCGTCGAGTTGCTTGGCGTTGAATGCGCGCGCCCAGCCGTCGCGCAGCGCGGCGAGCTCGTCGGTGCCGGCCGCCGGCTTCTGGGCGCCGCCACAGGCGATCAACGCGCACAGCGCGAGCGTCAGCGCCCGGGCGTCCCTCGCTCCGCTCATCTCGACGAGCATACGCCAGGGACTCGGCTTCGGCGCGCCGGCGCCGTCAGCTGTGGGTCGCCGCGCGCAGGAGTGCGACGGCGACCACCGGGGCGGTCTCGGCCCGTAGGACCCGCGGGCCCAGCCCGGCGGCGACGAACCCGGCCGGACCAGTGAGGCGGTCCAGCTCCTCGGGAGCGAGCCCGCCCTCGGGGCCGCTGACGATGGTCACGTCGTCGGCGGTGCCGGGGTCAGGGGCCGCATCGCTGGCGGGGACCAGCACCAGGCGCGCGCCGGCGCTCGGCGATGGCAGGGCCGCGAGGGCGGCGGCCAGGTCGGCGGCGATCGCGACCTCGGGGACGTCGGCACGGCCCGACTGGCGGGCCGCCGCGCGGGCGAGCGCCTGGTACTTGGCGCCCCGGGCATCGCGCCGCGCGTCATCGAGCCGGGCGACCGAGCGCGCGGCCGGCCACACGACGATCGCGCTGACGCCGACCTCGACCAGCTTCTCGAGACAGGTGTCCATGCGGTCGCCCTTGATCAGCGGCACCAGTGCGCGCACGAACGGCGGCCGCGGCACGATGCGCTCGGGCAGCTCGGCCGCCAGCGTGGTCTCGGCGTCGGCGATCCGCGCGATCGTCGCGGTTGCGCGCCGGCCGGCCCCGTCGAGCAGCTCCACCCGGTCGCCCGGGCGCGCTCGGCGCACGCGGGCCAGGTAGTGGTGCTCGTCGCCGCGGAGGACGAGCTCGCCGGCGGCTAGCTCGGCGGGATCGACGAAGATCCGCATCGCACGATCATCGCACGAGGACCGCGCACGACCACTGCGGATCATCGCTGCTCGGCGGGACGCGTACGCACCGCATCCCCGCGGCGACGAACTCGTCGGCGAGCGGTTGGGCCTGCGGCGTGAGCAGCCCCGAGAGGATCAGCGTGCCGCCGGGAGCGGTGTGCGCGATCAGTGCCGCTCGCAGCTCGCGCAGCACATGGGCCTGGATGTTCGCGAGCACGAGCTCGTACGGCGTGCCTGCTTCGGGCACGGCGAGTGGTGCGGTCGACGTCGCGATCCGGTCCGTCACGCCATTCTTGGCGGCGTTGTCACACGTGGCGGCGATCGCCTGCGGATCGTTGCCGATCGCGAGGCAGCTCGCGCCCGGCCAGCGCTTGACCGCCGC
>DATIPJ010000575.1:0-4757 GCA_035472155.1 Kofleriaceae bacterium | reverse complement strand
GCCGACGTGATCGGGGTGCATATGCGTGATGTAGATCTCGTCGACCTGCTCGGGCTGATAGCCCGACGCCTTCAGGTTCACGATCAGCTTGCCGAGCGTGGGGCCGAACAGCGAGCCGGCGCCCGCGTCGATCAGAACGAGCTTGGTGCCGGTGTTGACCAGGAAGCAGTTGACCGACGTCTCGACGGGCGCCTTGAGATAGTTGCTCTTGAGCGTCGCCTCGATCTTGGCCTTGGGGGTGCCGGTGAGCAGGGTATCGACCGGCAGCGCCACCGTGCCGTCGGATAGCGCCGTGATCTCGAAGTCACCGAGCATCATGCGATACCAGCCCGGCGTCGGTTGCTTGGAGAGCGGCGCGCCGGCGCGCGCCGGGACGTCGCCGGCCGCGAAGGTGGCCAGGGCGACGAAGAGGCAAGTCAGGATTCCACGGTGCGTAGTCATGGCGAACGATCTCCAGGGGAAGATTCGGCGCGACACTAAGCGAACCGCCGTGCTCGGGCAACCAAACCGGCCACCGAGCACGACACAGTCCGTTCGACATCGCCGCGCACCGGAGGGTCGCGTGCGGCGATTCGCGCGCTACACTCGGTGTTCGCCCGCGATAGATGGCGCGCGCGGCGCGCTCACATCCCGAGCGCCGCGACGTCGATCTGGTAGATGTCGCCGGGCGGGCGGCCGCTCGCCGGGGCGGGCGCAACGCCGGGGCGCTCCGACGTGAAGAACAGATATTTGCCGTCGGGGCTGAACCCGGGCGCGAAGTCGGCCTGCGGTGAGTTGATCGCCGCGCCGAGGTTCTTCGGCGGCGACCACACGCCGTCGTGCGCGCGGCTGGCATAGAGATCCGCGCCGCCCGCGCCGCCGTCGCGATCGCTGACGAACACGAGCAGCGTGCCATCGGGCGAGATCGCTGGATTGCCCTCGCTGGCCGGCGTGCAGATGCCGTCGATCGGCGCGGCCGCGGGATAGCCGTCGCCGGCGCGCGGGGCGCGATAGAGGTCGCCGCCGCCGGAGGCGTCGGTCTGAAAGTACAGCGTTCCATCGCGCGCGATCGACACGAACACCTGGTTGCCGGGCCCGCTCGGCGCGCCGTCGACGTGCGCTGGCGCGCTCCACGATGCACCGCTGCGCGTGACGACCCACGTGTCGAAGTCGGTCGAGGCCTCGCCGGGCCGCGGGCGATTCGAGCTGAAGTACAGGCGGTCGCCGACGACGAACGGATCGACATCGCGAAACTCGCCGGTCGAGAACGGCAGCGACGCGGCGGGCTGCCACGTGCCGCCGGCGTACGTCGACGACATGATGATCAGCTTGCTGCGGTCGGCGTTGGCGCGATCGAAGTACACGGTCGCGCCGTCGGCCGCGAACGACGTCGCGAACTCCGGGTCCGCCGTCGACACCGCGCCCGGCGCGAACAGCCGCGGGGTCGTGATCGGCTCGGCGCTCGCGTACGCCGGCAGCGCGGGCGCGCCGGGAGCCGCGGTCTCCGAGCTCGGGTTCGCCACAGCAGGCTCCGGGGAGCGCGGGCCGCATGCCGTCAGGAGGATCGCGATCGCTGTGCTTCGCATCTCGCCAGGGTAGACGCTCTTCCCACGCGGCGGTTGCATCACCACCAGGGACTGCGGTCGTTGATTGCCGCAGCCGTTGCCGATGCGACGCCATGCGGCGGCAACGCGACAGCGTGCGGCGGGGAGGCGCGGCGCCGGGACGGCGAGGCGCGACGTATGAAACATGCGCCGCGATGAGCATGCCTGGTGGAGCACACCTACGATCAAGGCACGCGCTGACCACCCGCGCGGCGCGCTCGTCAGCGCTGGACCAGCAGGCCCTCGGCGAGCAGCAGCAGCAGCAGCGCGGCGGCGAGCGCGTGCCAGAGCTCGATGCGGCGCGAGTCATCGACCTGGGCGGCGTCGGCGCCGGTGCCCGACGGCGGCAGCGCAGTGGCCGGGGCCGGCGTGAGGTCCGAGCCGTGCGCGTCGACGTTCACGACGAAGGCGAGCTCGTCGCGCTCGTGCGTCGAGCCGGTCTGATCGGTGCCGATGACCCGGTAGACCCCGGGCCGGTCCGTGCGGCCGAACCGCACGCTCGAGCGGCCGACCAGGCGATCGCCCTCGAACACCGCGCCCACGCCGTCGGGTCCGCGCACCTCGAGCTTCTTCAGGTCGCCGGTCGGTAGCACGACCGAGCTGCCCACCACGTGGTCGGTGTCGCCGAATGCCGCGTGCTTGCGCGCGAGGTGGCGCACTGCCTGCTGCATCAGCGGCAGGAACCCCGGATGGATCGGCAGGTCGTTCCAGTCGCGGTCGAGCGTCGACGTGAACAGCAGCGTGCGGCCGGCGCCGATCGACGCCTCGACCAGCGCGGCCGCACCGTTGGTGAACCGCGCGAGCACCTTGCGGTCCGCCGAGGTCGTGGGCCCGAGCAGCGAGATCTCGAAGAACTTCGCGTCCGCGAGCTCGGGCGCCGACTTCGAGAACGGCGTGAAGATCGGGTGGTCGGCCTCCCACTTCACCAGGTGCAGCGCGCGGCTGTCGCGCTCGTCGGGCGGCGCGCCCCACGTCACGTCGATCGGATCGCGCAGGCTCTGCGGCAACAGCGGCAGCATCGAGTGGTCGTACGCGGCCGGATCGACCCGGTCGCCGGGCGCGACCAGGATGCCGCCGCCCGCGCGCACCCAATCGGCCAGCACGTTGACGCGCGTCGTCGGCAGCGCCGCCACGTTCGCAAGCACCACCACATCGAACTCGTCGAGGTCCAGCGCCCGCGCGGTGCCGCGCGACCGCGGCTCGATCCCCGCGAGCTCCTCGCTCGTGATCACGCGCACCGACGTGCCGCTGTCCTCGCGGTCGCCCGGCCGCAGCGCGGCCTCGAGGTAAAACACCTCGTCGTCGTGGCGCACCGTGCGCGGGTCGCCGTCGACGATCAGCACGCGGACCCGGTCGCGCAGCGTCGCGCGCACCCAGCGCCGGTCATCGATCGTCAGCGCATCGCCCGACAGCGACACGAACGCATCCGCCGCACGGACGCCGGACGGCATCGCCGCCAGAAAGTGCTTCGTCTTGCGCTCCCCGGGTGCGAGCGCCAGCGTCCCGCGCGCCACCACCCGGTCCGCGATCGCCAGCGACAGCTCGACCTTGCTCGCCGCATCCGAGAAGTTGCCGACCTCCGCATCGAACGCCACGCCGCGACTCGTTCCCCCGGGGTCCGGGTCCGCGCGCAGGCTCGTGATCGCCAGGTTCGGCAAGCTCGCCGGCCTCAAGTCGCTGGTCACCAGGATCGGCCCATCCTTGCCCCAGGGCGGGTCATCCGTATGCAGCCCGGTCCGCGCCAGCAGCGAGATCAAGAACACCGTCTTGCGCACGTGACTCGACGCTGCCAGCAGCTGCGCCGCCCTCGCCAGCGCGCGCGTCGTATCCGCGGGCCGGGCACTCGCCTCGAGCGCCAGCAGCTGATCGCGCAGCCTCAGGTGGTCGCGCGTCAGCTCCGTCGGATGCTCCGCACCTTCCGACGCGCGCACGATCGCGATCTCCGCCTCCGGCCCGAGCTGCGTCAGGATCCGCCGCGCCTCATCGGTCGCCGACCGCAGCCACGCCTTCCCCTCCACCAGGTACCCGGCCGCGAACGAATCATCGATCACCAAGATCGCCGCCTGCGGCCCGCGCGTCACCCGCGGCCCCTTCCGCACGCACGACGTGTACGGCTTCGCCAGCGCCACCACCACCGCCAGACACGCCACCGCGCGCACCAGCAGCACCATCCGCTCCTTCAGCCGAAACTTGCGCGCCGTCTTCCGCTTCGTCGCCAGCAAGAAGTCCAGCGCCGCAAACTTCACCACCCGCGCCCTCCGCCGCCCGATCAGATGGATCGCGATCGGCACCGCCAGCGCGGCGATGCCGATGAGCATGAGCGGCGCCAAGAAGCCCATCGAGCCCAAACTATGCCTCACCACCACCGCGCAGGCCAAGCCATCGCCCTGGCCACCACCCCCTCACCACCCATCGCCACCGTCACCGTCACCACGCCCCCGCGCCACCGTCACCGCGCCACCGTCACCGCGCCCCGCGCCCATCCGCGCCATCCGCGCCATCCGCCCATCCGCGCCATCCGCCCATCTAGGCCCACTCCGTCCGCGCGGCACTGAACGATCGCGCCTTCATGGGCGCTTGCCGGGCAAATCGCGCGCGGAGATCGGTCCACACAACTTCCAACCCTCTCGAAGGAGCCACGACGCGGGACGGCGAACCACGCGCGCTCGTGGAGCACTTGCCGGCGAATGATCGGCTCTTGTCCCCGGACCCGGGGCGTGGATTCGGGAGACCTCGCGGCCGGCCTGATGGACAGTGCCGCGCCCAGGACCGGCCCCATGAGGCATGCGTGCCTTCGCCACTGCCCACAGTCCTGTGCCTTTCACTTGGCTCCGTTCGGAGATTTTTTTGGTGATCAGGAGAAGGAGGTCGAATTGGATCTGGATATCTGAACTCCGATTTCCGAAAAATCTAAAATAAACCCATGGAGCCTCGTGCAGGGCACAGGACTGTGGGCAGTGGCGCAGGTATGCATGGCTCACCGGGTCGGTCCCTGGCGCGCCACTGTCCATCAGGCCGGCCGCGCGATCTGCGGACCTCGTGCTGCAGCGAGGGTGAGGTCTCGTGATGCAACGAGGGGGAGGGTTCGTGGTGGCGAGGGTGAGGGCTCGTGCTGGTGAGGGCTCGTGCTGGCGAGGGCTCGTGCTGGCGAGGGCTCGTGCTGGCGAGGGCTCG
>DATIPJ010000574.1:0-13092 GCA_035472155.1 Kofleriaceae bacterium | reverse complement strand
ACCGCGACGTCAAGCCGGAGAACGTCTTGATCGGCGTCGACGGCCGCGCGCGGGTCGGTGACTTCGGGCTCGCGCGCGAGCTCGACTCCAAGGACGAGCTGAAGATTCCCGTCGACCAGTCCACCGCCGATCTGCGCACGCCGGTGACGCAGACCGGGACGGTGCTGGGCACGCCGGCGTACATGTCGCCCGAGCAGTTCGCCGGTGTGCCGATCGACGCGCGCGCCGATCAGTTCGCATTCTGCGTCACCGTCTGGGAGGCGCTGTGGAGCGAGCGGCCGTTCGCCGGCACGACGTTCGCGCAGCTCCATGCCGCGATCGCGCTCGGCACGCGCCGCCCGGCGCCGGCGACACCGAAGGTCCCGGTGCGCGTGCGCGAGGCGCTCGAGCGCGGGCTGTCGACCGACCCCGCCGACCGGTTCCCCACGATGCACGCGCTGCTCGATGCGATGCGGCCGGCCGCGCAACGCCGCCGCTGGTGGATCGCCGCGGCGGGCGCGCTCGCGATCGCCGGCGTCGCCGCGGTGGTCATCGCGAACGGGGCGCGCGGGTGGAGCGGCCGCAGCGAGCCGACGTGTGACAACGCCGGGGTCGCCGAGCTCGCCGCGATGCGCAGCGATCTCCCGGCGAAGATGCGCGAGCACGGCGCGGCCCAGCTCGCGGTCAAGGCCGAGGCCGCCGCCCAGCAGTACCGCGATGGCTTCCTGCGCGACGCGCGCGCCGCCTGCGAGGCCGGCCGCGCTCGCGAGTGGGCGCCCGACATCGCCGCGAAGAGCTCGGTGTGCTTCGCGATCACCGCGCGCGCCGCGGCGCTCTCGCTCGCCGGCCTCGATCCGGCGCGCCCGATGGACGTGCTGCGCCATCTGCGTCGGCTGCCGCCGCAGGATCAATGCCGCAACCAGACCCACCTCGCCTCGCGCCCGGCGGCGCCGACCGATCCGGTGCAGCTCGCCGCGCTGATCGAGGCCAAGGCCACGCTGACCGCCGGGTTCGATCACGTCGAGGACCACGACTTCGCGGCGCTGCAGCGCGCGCTCGATCAGCTCGCCGCTTCGCCCGCGCACAGCGATCCGGCGATCGCGGCCGGCATGATGGTGCTGCGCGGCCACCTCGCGCTCGATCGCGGCCAGATCACCGACACGCGCAAGATGTTCGTCGATGCCTACTACGCCGGGCGCGCGATCGACGACGACCAGATCTCGAGCGTCGCCCTCGGCGCGCTGATCGAGCACGGCTCCGACCTCGGCCTCGAGCGGCCGGCGATCGAGGACTGGCTGCGCACGGCGCTCGCCGACGCCGACCGCATCCGCGCCCGATCGCGCTGGCTCGCCGGGCGGATCTACGTCGTCGCGGCGCACGCGGCGGACCTCCTGGGCGGCAACGCCACGCAGGCGCTCATGTTCGTCGAGCGCGCGCGGGAAACCCTCGAGCCCGGCGATCCGTCGCGCATCGACACCTATGTCACCGAGGGCGCCGTGCTCATGTGGTCGGGGCACATCGACGAGGGCATCAAGGCCTACGAGACCGCCATCGACCAGCGCGCGGCCTACTCCGGCGCCGATGACCCCGAGGTCGCCACGCTGTGGTCCGATTACGCCGCGTCGCTGCTCGAGGTCGAGCACCTCGACCAGGCCACCAAGGCCGCCGAGCGCGCGATGCAGATCATCGGCCACCTCGCCGATCCCGACGACGATCGCATCGATCCGGTCCGGGTCAACCTCGCGGCCGTGCTGATCGGCGCCGACCAGGACGACCAGGCGCTCGCGCTGCTCGACACCGCGCGCGCCAACAACGTCAAGCGATTCGGCGAGACCAACCTCGCCGTGGCCAACATCGATTCGAACCTGGCGACGATCTACAACGGCAAGGGCCAGTACGATCGCGCGATCGCCGCGCTCGAATCGGCGCTCGCCACCGACGAGAAGCTCCTGGGGCCCCGCTGCGTCGAGGCGGCCGACGTGCTCTACAACCTCGCGGTCTCGTACAACGCCAAGCGCGACCGCGCCGCCGCGCTCGCCGCCGCCCAGCGCGCCGCGCAGATCCAGGGCGAGCGCAGCCCCGGCTCGGATCGCCACCGCACCGCGCTGACGATGGCGGCATCGATCGCCAACGAGTCGCGCGACTTCGCCAAGGCGCTGGCGCTGACCCAGGCGTCGCTCGACTTCGCCAAGCCGGCCCAGAGCGCCCAGACCGGCGCATGGGCGCAGCTCGAGCGCGCGCGAGCGCTGATCGGCCTGCGGCGAGGCGCCGAGGCGCGGCCGCTGCTGGTCGCCGCGCGCGCCGCCTACACCGATCTACAGATGGCCGCGCGCGTCCAGCAGATCGACAAGCTGCTCGCCGGCCTGTAGATTCGCCGCTCGTCGGCCGCCGATCCAGCTCCGGAGTCAGCCATGGGTACCCGCCACCTTCCGTTCTGGCCTCCCGTTCCCAGAACGCTCACGATCCCCGAGACCTCGCTGTGGTTCAACGTCGAGGTCTCCGCGACCCGGTTCCCGACGAGGACGGCGATCAACTTCTACGACAGCTCGCTCTCGTACGCCGAGTTTCAGCGCGAGTGCGAGCGGCTCGCCGGGTTCTTGCAGACCCGCTGCGGCGTGCGGCGCGGCGATCGCGTCGCGCTCTACCTGCAGAACTCGCCGCAGTTCATCATCGGCTACTACGCGATCCTGCGCGCCGACGCGATGGTCGTCCCGATCAACCCGATGAACCTGACCAGGGAGGTCGGTCACATCGTCGGCGACAGCGGCGCGCGCGTCCTCATCGCGGCGCAGGACCAGCTGTCGCGCGTCGAGCCGCTGATCGGCCACGGCCTCGATCACGCGATCGTCGCCTGCTACGCCGATTACCTCACGACGCCGACCGATCTCGACGTGCCGAGCTGGGTCACCGCGGCCCGCCAGGCCGTGCCCGCGGCGCCGCAGGGCGCAACGATCACCGCATGGCGCGACGCGCTCGCCGCCGGCGCGACGCCCGGGCCGCACCTCGCAGGCCCCGACGATCTGTGCGTCATGCCGTACACCTCGGGCACGACCGGCGCCCCCAAGGGCTGCGTGCACCGCCACCGCAGCGTCATGTTCACGACCGTCGGCGTGCCGCAGTGGAACCGCACCTTCCAGGATGAGGTCGTGCTGGCGGTGCTGCCGTTCTTCCACGTCACCGGCATGCAGAACAGCATGAACTCGTCGATCTACGCGGGGGCGCCCGTCGTGCTCCTGCCGCGCTGGGACCGAAACGTCGCTGCGCTGCTCATCCAGCGCAATCGCGTGACGTCGCTGACGACCGTCCCGACGATGATCGTCGACCTGCTGTCGAGCCCGGACCTGCCGAGCTACGACCTGTCGAGCATCCGGTTCCTCGGCGGCGGCGGTGCGGCGATGCCCGAGGCGATCGCGCAGAAGCTTCAGGACCTTTGCGGCATCACCTTCATCGAGGGCTACGGCCTCACCGAGACCATGGCGCCGAGCCACATCAATCCGCCGCAGCGCCCCAAGAAGCAGTGCCTGGGCATCCCGATGTTCAACACCGAGTCGCGCGTGGTCAACCCCGACACGATGGCCGAGCTGCCGCCCGGCGAGGTCGGCGAGGTCGTGACCTCGGGGCCGCAGGTGTTCGAGGGCTACTGGAACAACCCGCCCGCCAACGCGGCGTGCTTCGTCGAGCTCGACGGCAAGCGGTTCTTTCGCACCGGCGACCTCGCGCGCACCGACGAGGATGGCTATTTCTTCCTGGTCGATCGCCTCAAGCGCATGATCAACGTCGCGGGCTTCAAGGTGTGGCCCGCCGAGGTCGAGGCGATGCTCTACGCGCACCCGGCGATTCAAGAGGCGGTGGTCATCGCGCGGCACGACCCGCGCCGCGGCGAGGCGGTCAAGGCCGTCGTCGTGCTCAAGGCCTCGGCGCGCGGCGAGGTCACCGAGGCCGACCTGCTGCGCTGGGCCAAGGACAACATGGCCACCTACAAGGTGCCCTCGAGCTTCGAGCTCGCCGAGACGCTGCCGAAATCGGCGACCGGCAAGATCCTGTGGCGCGTGCTGCAGGAGAAGGAGCAGGAGAAGGAGCAGCCGGCGTAGCAGGCTATGCTGCGCGGGTGGCGGAATCGCCCGCACCCGACGCGACCGAGCCCGCGATCCGCGCCCTGTGCCAGGCCGGCTCGTACGCCGAGGCCGCGACCGCGGCGCTGCAGCGCTACGGCGTGGAGCTACTCGGCTTTCTGCGCGCGCTCGCCGCCGACGACGACCTGGCCGGCGACGCGTTCGGCGAGCTCGGCGAGGACATCTGGAAGGGCCTGCCGGGGTTCCGCTGGCAGTCGTCGCTGCGCTCGTGGCTGTACGCCCTCGCGCGCAACGCGCTCACCCAGCTGCGCCGCGATCCGCGCCGCCGCCGCGACCGCAACCTGCCGCTCTCCGTCGCGCCCGAGGTCGAGGCCGCGGTGCGCACCGTCACCCGCGACATCCAGCGCACCGAGGTCAAGGACGAGTTCCGCGTGCTGCGCGAGCAGCTCGATCCCGAGGAGCACGAGCTCCTGCTGCTCCGCCTCGATCGCGGCCTGCCCTGGAAGGATATCGCGCGGATCCTCGGCGGTACCGGCGACCTCGACGCCCGCGCCGCCGCACTGCGCAAGAGGTTCGAGCGCGCCCGAGAGCGCCTCAAGAAGCTCGCGATCGAACGCGGTCTGATCGGTCGCTAGCGCACACGCACACGCTCCTAGCTGAGACCTACCCGTTCGACCAGGCCGGGCAGCTCACCGCCGAGCGCGTTGCACCGGGGGGCGACCGCTCGTACCATTGCCGTACCCATGATTCCGACGATGAACTACCTCGTTCCGACGGTCATCGAACAGACGCATCGCGGCGAGCGCGGCTGGGACATCTTCTCCCGCCTGCTCAAGGACCGCATCATCTTCCTCGGTACACCGATCAACGATGATGTCGCGAACGTCGTGATCGCGCAGCTCTTGTTCCTCGACTCCGAGGAGCCCGAGAAGGACATCATGCTGTACATCAACTCGCCCGGCGGCCACGTGTCGGCCGGCCTGGCGATCTACGACACGATGCAGTACCTGCACTGCGACGTCGCGACGATCTGCATGGGCCAGGCGGCGTCGATGGGCAGCTTCCTGCTCGCCGCGGGCACCAAGGGCAAGCGCTACGCCCTGCCCCACTCGCGCGTGATGATTCACCAGCCGCTCGCCGGCTTCCAGGGCCAGGCGACGGACATCGACATCCACGCCCGCGAGATCCTGAAGACGCGAGACACGCTCAACGAGCTGTACGCCAAGCACACCGGTCAGCCCGCCGACAAGATCAAGCACGACACCGAGCGCGACAACTTCATGTCGTCGTCGCAGGCCAAGGAGTACGGCATCATCGACGAGGTGCTGATCACCGCGAAGAAGAAGCCGGACGACAAGAAGTAATCCATCGTAAAAAACGAGCGAGGAGCCCCGCGCGCGAGGCGGAGGCCGAGGGATGACCGGACCGGAGCGTACTCATGTACGACCGGAAGCGGACCGACAACGAAGCGCCCGGGGCCCGCAGCCGTTTTTAGCGTGCGCCGGGCGGGCGCAGCATATTATCGAGCCCCCGGGAGAGGTCGAGGAACTCCTGCTCGGTCAGGTTCGCCTCGGGGTGCGCCATGCGGTACTTCATCGTCGGCATGTTGCCGGTGCGGATCGACTGACCGGAGTAGAGCGCGAGCTCGTAGGGCCGGTTCCACTCCGAGAAGTTGACGATGCTGCGCGCGGCCTCCACGTCGTACTGGACCATCCAGGACGCCGGGGCGAAGCTCGCGTACCACGGCCACCTGGTCTCGTTGCTGTGGCAGTTGAAGCACGCGCGCACGGCCAGCTCGCGCGTGCGCGGCGAGTCCCACTGCGGCTCCTTGATGATCGGCGGATTGGCGTGGGTCCGGCCGTACGGCACCACCTGGATGACGGCGACGATCCCGACGATCCAGGCGAGCCCGATCCCCAGGCCCTTGAGCACTCGCATGACCGGAACCTTCATGCGGATAAGATGCGAACGCGGCGCCGTCTCGCCCGTGCCACGTTGACGCAGGGCTACATGCCGCTGGCGGTCTGGAGATTCCCGATCTTGGCGAGCAAGATCTGGCGGTCGAACGGCTTGGCGATGAACTGCCAGTCGGGGATCGGGGTGCCCTGCTGGTAGCCGGACATGTACACCACGCGGATCTGTGGGTGCTCGTTGACCAGCGCGCGGGCGAGGTCGCGGCCCGACATGCCGGGCATGACCATATCGGTCAGCAGGATGTCGAAGGTCTCGCGCCGCGCCTCGGCGAGCGCGTCGGGGCCGCACGAGGCCTGCACGACGTGATAGCCCGCGTTGCGCAGGATGCGCTCGGCGAGCCGGCGCAGCTGGTCGTCGTCGTCGACGAGGAGCACGCGGCCGCGCGCGACCATCTCCTTGGACAGCGTGCGCGAGCGCTCGGGGGCGAGGTCGGTCCTGGGCAAGAGGATGCGGAACGTGGTGCCGCAGCCGGGCTCCGACGTCACTTTGATCTCGCCGCCGACGTGCTGCACGATGCCGTGCACGGTCGCCAGGCCCAGGCCCGTGCCCTTGCCGAGCTCCTTGGTCGTGAAGTAGGGCTCGAACACGCGAGCGACGACCTCCGGCGACATGCCGCTGCCGGTGTCGATCACGTCGATGGCAGCGAACCGCTCGCTGGCGCCGATCCGGATCGCGACCCGGCCCTCGCCGGTGATCGCGTCGCGCGCGTTGACCACCAGGTTCATGATGATCTGCTCGAGCTGCGTCGGGTCCATCAGGATATAGGGCGGCTTGCTGGCGACTTCCATCGACAGCTGGATGCGCGGCCCGACGGTGCGCTGCAGGAGCTTCTGCATGCCGCCGACGAGCAGCGGGATGTCGATCACCTTGGGCTTGAGCGCCTCGCGGCGGCTGAACGCGAGCAGCTGCTTGACCAGCTCGGTCGCGCTGTTGGCGGCCTGGGTGATCGTCTTGACGTCGTCCTTGGCCTCGGGCGCCTCCACCGACTCCTCGAGCATGCCGGCGTAGTTCGTGATGATGAACAAGAGGTTGTTGAAGTCGTGCGCGATGCCGCCGGCGAGCTGGCCGATGAGCGCGAGCCGGTCCTGGTGCGCGGCCTTGGCTTCCTGCGCGCGCTCCTCGGTGATGTCGTTGAGCACGATCACGGTTTCGCGGCCGTCGTTCGTGGTGTGCGTCGCGACGATGAACGTCGATTCGGGCGTGCCGATCGTCACCTGCTCGCGCAGGTCACCGCCGGCCAGCCGATCGCACGCGATGCCGGCGAGCCGCTCGAGCGCGGCGCCCGGAGCGACCTCGCCGATCGCGGCGGCGCGCGTGGTCACCCACTCGTTGACCAGGAGACAGCGGCGCTGATCGTCGAGGACGACCACGCCGACCGGGAGGTTCTTCACCACGCGCTCGAGCCGCCGCCACTCCTCGCTCTGCACCGACTGGACCTGGCGCACGAGCATCGCGTTCTTGATCGCGAGCGCGGCCTGGCTGGCGATCGCGGTCAACAGATCGAGGTCGCGGGCCTGGAACACGTTCTTGGAGGCCTGCGAGTCGAGCGAGATCACGCCGAGCCACTCGGTCTCGTCAGCTTCGTACAGCAGCGGCACCGCGACCAGCGAACGCACGCCCTGCGCCGAGAGGCTCTCCGAGCGCCGCAGCGTATGGTCGCCGTCGATCGCGGTGCGCAGGAACGGCTCGTGGGTCGCCATGATCTGGCTGAGCACGCTGGTCGACATCGCGTCCTCGACGGGCGCGCCCGAGCGGGTGCGCGCCACCGTCGCGCTCGGCGACTTGGACTGCGGCCCGTACACGAGGATCACGCCGCGATCGGCGCGCAGCAGCTGGAAGCAGGTCTCGAGCACGCGGTCGAGCAGGCGATCGAGGTCGTGCTCGACGCCGATCGCGCGGCTGAGCTCGACGATCGCGCGCAGCTTGCGCAGCTCCTCGGCGTCGCTGGTCACCGCGCCGGTGCGCGCGGTCTCGAACCGGAACCGGGTCGGGCCGATCAGGAGCTCGTCGCCGTCGCGCAGCGCGGCCTCGCTGACCTTGTGCGGGCCGACGAACGTCCCGCGCTGGCTGCCCAGATCGCGCACCTGGTACGAGCCGTCGGCCTGCCGCACCACCTCGGCGTGGTTGCGCGAGACCATCGGATCGTCGAGCTGGATGTCGTTGCTTCCAGCGCGGCCGATCGACGAGCGCTCGCCGAGCTCGTGGCGTCGCTGACAGTCGATCTGGATGAGTGCAGGCATTCGGTTTTGCCAGGGGCCCACTGCATGGGTCGCCCGATCGACGTCGGCGTTAAGTCGGGTGTCGTACTACCAGAGTCGGTCGGCGCGTCCGCCAGCGAGGTAGCGGTCGGGTACGCGTCTCACGGAGGCGTGGCACACACCCGCATACCGGCGCTCGCGTCGCGCAGCACGGGGCTCGATACGTTGCGGTTTGCGAGATCGGCGGTCTTGCCATCGTGGTAGTAGCTGCCACCGCGCGCGACGTAGGTGTCTGGCTGATTGCCGCGCGTCCATTCGAAGGCATTGCCGGCGGTGTCGAACAGGCCGTACACGCTGACCGATGCGGGATGGGTGCCGACCTCATCCGGACCCATCAGCTCGGCCTCGGCGCTCAAGCCGAACACGTTGGCATCGTCGGGCTCGAGCCTGCGACCGGTCGGGGTCGCACGACCGTCGGCGCCACGCGCGGCGCGCTCCCATTCGAGCTCGCTGCACAGCCGCGCGCCTCGCAGCCGGCCGGTGCGCGCCAGCCAGGCGGTGTAACCCAGCGCGTCGTTCGCCGAGATGCCCACCACCGGCAGCTTGGCCCAGTCTTGCACGGCGTGGATCTTGCGGCCCGCATAGCGGATCGGCTCGCCCCACAGCGCGCTGTAGGTGTGCTCGACGGGCAACAGGGTCAGCCGCCAGCCCGCCGGCGTCTGTTCGAGCTTGACGCCGCCGCCGAGCTTGGACGGGATGTTGGGCAGCAGCTTGTCGCGCTCCGCCTCGGGCTGCGCCTCGACGTAGGCCAGCCAGTCGCTGAAGGTGACCTCGGTGCGCGCGATCAGGAAGCCGTCGGTGCGCCGGCGGTGCATCGGCACGGTCGAGAAGAAGATCCGGCGGGTGTCCTCGTCTGCCGCGCTGCCGTACAGGAACGCGCCCGGTGCGATGTAGATGTAGCCGTCGGGGATCTCGCCCGGCGGGGTCAGCGACACCTCGACGGTCTGGTCGCGCTCGACGAGCACCGAGTCGCGAAGCGGCGCGCGGTGGAGTGCGCTGACCTCCACGACGTAGCTGCCGGCCGGCAGCTCGCGCTCGACGTTGCCGGTGCCGATCAGCTTGCCGTCGAGCAGCACCGCCGCGCCCGGCAGCGTGTGGACCACGAGGCGGCCCGGCATGCTGGCGCGCCGGCGCCGGCTGCCGTCGACGTCGTAGGCCGTGAGCCGCCCGGTCAGCTCGTCGAGCGCGTCGTCGTCGCGCGCCACCTGGGCGAGCTCGGCGCGCTCGAGCAGGATGTCGCCGAGCAGGTCGCGCACGTCGCCGCGCGTCGGGTCCTTGGCGAGCGCCGCCTCGACGCCGCGCGCCGCCGACCGATAGGTCCGCGCCGCCAGCGCGCGCTGCACGAGCGTCCGCGACCACAGCGCCTCGCCCTGAGCGCCGTCGCCGCGGTCGAACGCCGCGAACGCCTGCGCCGACAGCTCGCGCTGCGCGCGGCGCGCGTTGCGCGCGCTCTCGAGATCGACCTCGGCGGCAGCGATCTCGGCACCGACCGCGTCGTTGAGCCGCGCGGCTGCGACGTGGCGCTGGAGCGCGTAGACGGCGATCACCAGCAGCACCACGCCGGCGATCGCACCGTTGCGCAGGAGCTTGCGAGAGCGCGTCGCGCCCAGCGAGGCGGCGACGAACTCGAGCTCGAGCGCGGTCAGGTTGGTCTGGTCGAGCGCGACCGCCTCGGCGAGCCGCGGCCCGCGCCACGTGGCGTCCGGGCGCCGGCCGATCCGCTGCCACTCGGCGCATGCCTCCGATAACCGCTCGCGGCGCGCGCGCTCCTCGGCGTCGGCGTCGAGCCAGTCGCGCAGCGTCCCCCAGCCGCGCACGAGCACCTCGTGCGCCAGCTCGTAGGTCGCGCCGGCCTCGCCGTCGTGGACGACCAGCAGCCGCCCCTTGACCAGCGCGGTGACCGCGTTGTGCGTGCCGTCGCTGACCGACAGCTCGGCCTCGGTGCGCGCCACCCGCGTGCCGACCGAGGTCACCAGGCGCAGCAGCACGCGCCGCGCATGCACGCGATCGGCCGGCGGCATCCCGGCGAGCACCGCATCGCCGTGCCGCGCGAGCGCCCCCGCGACGCCGCCCATCGTACCGAGCGTGGCCTGCGTGATCAGCCCGCGCGCGCGGTCGCGGGCCTCCCATAGCTCGGCGAGCGCGAACGACAAGAGCGGCAGCCCGCCGCTGCCGGCCTGGGCCGTGGCGTCGACCAGCTCGCCGATCATGGCGTCGGATTCGAAGGTGACATTGGTCGCCGCCGCCGGCCCGGTGATCACGTCGCGGATGCGCTCGGGCGGCAGCGGCCGCACGAAGTACAGAACGCGCGACAGCTCCTGACCGAACCGCGGCAGCGCCACCATGCGCGACAGGAAGTCGGCGCGCACCGTCGTGACGAGCCGCACCCCGGTCACGCCCTCGCTGATCCGCGCGAGCGCGGCGTCGAACGCGGCGACCTCGGCCGGATCGCCGACGGTGACCAGCTCCTCCATCTGATCGACGAACAGGATCAGCCCATCGTTGCCGGCGCGGCGATGCAGCTCGCGCGCGAGCGACTCGGGCTCGGCGAGCACGCGCGCCGCCAGCTCCGGATCGTCGAACGTGGCCGCCATCGCGGCGAGCGGCCGGCGGCCGGGGACCACGGTCAGCGCGCGCCACGTGCGGCCGCCGCCGAGCGCGCCGTCGACGACCGCCGGGATCACGCCGGCGCGGCACAGCGACGACTTGCCCACGCCCGAATCGCCCGCGACCACCACCACCGACTCGGTGCGCAGCCGCTCGACGATCGCGCCGACCTCGAGCCCGCGGCCGAAGAACACCCCGCGGTGCGACGACTCGAACGGGCGCAGGCCGCGATACGGGTTCTCGTCGGTCGGCGCGAGGTTACTGCGCGCCGCGTTCAGCCGCTCGAGCGCCTCGCGCAGCTCCTCGCCGCTGGGGAACCGCAGCTCCGGATCGCGCGCCAGGCAGCGCGCCACCAGTGCCGCGATCCGGGGCTCGGTGTCGAGCGGCGGCGCATCGCTCTCGCGGATCGCACGCTCGAGCTCGGCCGAGTCGATGCGTGAGAACGGCGGCGCGCCGCTGAGCAGCTCGTACATCACCGCACCCAGCGAGAACACGTCGGACCGCCGCGTCGGAGGTTTTCCGGCCCAGACCTCCGGCGCCATGTAGTCGGGTGTGCCCAGCGGCGCCTGCGAGCTGTCCTCCGCGCCTTCGCGCAGCACCTGCGCGAGACCGAAATCGACGAGCTTGGCCACGCCTTCCTCGGTGACCATCACGTTGCTCGGCTTGATGTCGCAGTGCACGACGCCGCGCCGGTGCGCCGCCGCGAGCCCGCGCGACAGGTCGATCGCGATCGCGAGGACGCGCGGCCACGGCATCGGACGCGCCACGTCGGACAGCGGCGTACCCCGGACCAGCTCGCTCACGATATACGGCCGGTCGCCGAGCTCGCCGACGCGATAGGTGCTGACGACGTTCGGGTGCTGGATGCGCGCCGCCGCGCGCGCCTCCATCAGGAAGCGCTGGCGCGCCGCCGGATCCGGATCCGCGCCGATGAACTTGATGGCGATCGGCCGCGCCAGCACCGAATCCTCGGCGAGGTAGACCTGCCCGGTCGCACCCCGCCCGAGCGGGCGGGTGATCACGTAGTCGTCGAATTCCTCGGGCGGCTCCCACCCGGTCCGCGTGCGCGGCAGGCTCGGCAGCGCGAGCTCATCGGCGTGGCTAGACACGGGTGCGATCGTCTGTATCGGCAGCCACGCGAAATCGTGCAGGCCCTGTACACAACTGGCGAATCGGGCGATTTCTCGCCTGACGGCCCGTCAGGCTTCCGTCGACTGGTCCCTGCCCCGGCCGCGCGGTACGCTCGTGCCGATCGATGCCCATCGAAAAGCGTGACGGTGCTTCCCTGACCTGTTCGTTCTGTGGCAAGGCGCAGAAGGAGGTCAAGAAGTTGATCGCAGGCCCCACGGTCTACATCTGCGACGAGTGCATCGGCCTGTGCAACGACATCATCGCCGAGGAGATCGAGAAGGAAGACCAGAGCTACGGCTCGAGCTCGATCCCCAAGCCGGCCCAGATCAAGAAAGTCCTCGACGAGTACGTGATCGGGCAGGACCGCGCCAAGAAGATCCTCGCGGTCGCGGTGCACAACCACTACAAGCGCATCGACCACAAGCAGACCGGCCAGAGCGACGAGGATGTCGAGCTGCAGAAGTCGAACATCCTCCTGCTCGGCCCCACCGGCTCGGGCAAGACGTTGCTCGCGCGCACGCTCGCGAAGCTCCTCGACGTGCCGTTCGCGATGGCGGACGCGACCACGCTGACGGAAGCGGGCTACGTCGGCGAGGACGTCGAGAACATCATCGTCTCGCTGCTGCAGAACGCCGACCACGACATCGAGCGCGCACAGCGCGGCATCGTGTACATCGACGAGATCGACAAGATCGCGCGCAAGAGCGACAACCCTTCGATCACCCGCGATGTCTCGGGCGAGGGCGTGCAGCAGGCGCTGCTCAAGATCATCGAGGGCACGACCGCGAGCGTCCCGCCGAAGGGCGGCCGCAAGCATCCGCAGCAGGAGTTCCTGCAGGTCGACACGACGAACATCCTGTTCATCTGCGGCGGCGCGTTCACCGGCCTCGAGGACATCATCGAGAACCGCATCGGCCAGAAGATGATCGGCTTCGGCGCCGGCATGAACAAGAAGGTCGAGCGCTCGCAGTGGGAGCTGATCCAGGAGGTCGAGCCCGAGGACCTGCTCAAGTACGGCATGATCCCGGAGTTCATCGGCCGCCTGCCGGTCATCGCGCCGCTCAACGAGC
>DATIPJ010000573.1:0-9286 GCA_035472155.1 Kofleriaceae bacterium | reverse complement strand
GAGGTCATCGCCGAGATCTCGGCGGAGTACGTGAACCTAAAAAAAGAGCTTGGGGACCCCTGACGGGTCGCTGGGTCCCCCATGACACACGCGACCAGGTGGTCGACTTCGTGCGAGCGTGGTCCACGAAGACCGAGATCGCCGCCGACCGCTTCGTCGCCTGGATCGGCGTCGCGCGCGGCAAATTCTTCGACTGGAAGAAGCGCTACGGCAAGGCCAACGAGCACAACGCGCTCGTCCCGCGCGACCACTGGCTGCTCGACGAGGAGAAGCGCGCCATTCTTGGCTTTCACGACAAGTTCCCGCTCGAAGGCTATCGTCGGCTGGCGTTCATGATGATCGATCGGAATGTCGTCGCCGCCAGCCCGTCGAGCGTCTACCGCGTTCTTGCCGGTGCCGGCCTGCTCGATCGATGGAACAAGAAGCCGTCAAAGAAGGGCACCGGCTTCGTTCAGCCGCTCCGCGCGCACCAGCACTGGCACATCGACATCTCGTATCTCAACCTCGGTGGCACGTTCTACTATTTATGCTCGATCCTCGACGGTGCCAGCCGTGCCATCGTGCATTGGGAGATCCGTGAGCAGATGACGGAGCCCGACGTTGAGTGCATCCTCACTCGAGCCCACGAGGTGCACCCCAACGAACGGCCCCGCATCATCTCGGACAACGGCCCGCAGTTCATCGCCAAGGACTTCAAGGAGTTCATTCGCCTCACGGGCATGACTCACGTCCGTACAGCCCCCTACTACCCGCAGTCGAACGGCAAAATCGAACGCTGGCACAAGACCCTAAAAACCGACGCGATCCGCCCCGCTCAGCCCGCTACGCTCGACGACGCCCGTGCACTCGTCGCACGCTGGGTCGAGCACTACAACACCGTCCGCCTGCACAGCGCGATCGGCTACGTCACCCCGGCCGACTTCCTCGCGCACCGCGGCCCTGCGATTTGGGCCGAGCGCGACATCAAGCTCGAGGCAGCCCGTGAGGCTCGCCGTGTTCGTCGCGCCGAGCTCCACCAGGAGGTCGCGTGACCGTCGCCAACACCCACGTCAATCTCCGTAACGTTCAACTAACTCCGTCACGTTCACGCCGAACCAATACACACGAAGGGGGAGGCGCACGCCGCGCCGGCGAAGTTGTCATCGGACGGACACGAGATGAGGAGTAAGGGCCGACGCGGCGCACGAAGGGGGGAGGCGCACGCCGCGCCGGCGAAATCATGATGGGCGGACACGAGATGAGCAGTAAGGGCCGGCGCGGCGCACGAGAGAGGAGGCGCATGCGCCGCGCCGGCGAGCCATTGCAGTCGCTTGCGCGACGACTCACTTGGCCGCGAGCGTTGTATCTCCCTTGATGTCGAGGAACGGCTCGAGCTTCTTGAAGGTCTTGTAGCCGAAGCCCTTCACGCGTCGCAGGTCTGCGACGCGCTTGAACGCGCCGTTCTTCTTGCGCCAGGTCACGATACGCTCGGCCTTCGCCGGGCCGACCGTCGGCAACAGCATCAGCTGCTCCTCGTTGGCTGTATTGAGATTCAGCTTGCCCATCAGTTGCTTGTGGTTCGACTTCTTTGCGGGTGGTTCCTCGACGTCATCCGAGGGCCCTTGTGCTCCCGACGTTGCCTGTACGCCGGATGGCCGGGTGACCGCCTGGTGAGGCGCAGCCGCCGAAGATGCCGTCGCGGAGGATGGCGCCGCGGACGATGTGGCGGTGGCCGTGGGTGCAGCAACCGCCGAGCGACTCCACGTGCCGCCCATGGCGGCGATCAGCAACGCAACGGCCCCGAACGATGCGAGCCAGCGAGCGAGCTTTGTGATCGAGTTGGTCATGACGCGGTCCTTTCAGATCAGAACGGCGGGGCATCGGCATCGGCAGGCGCGGGTGCCGACGTGGCTCCGGCGGCAAGCAGGGAACGAGAAGCTTCGCGCCGGCGCAGGTCTTCTTCGTCCAGCTCGCGCAACTGGAACTTCATATCCTTGGGCATCACGTCCAGATAGATATTGATCGAATCGTCCTTGTTGGTGAAGCCACTGCCACACCGCATCCAGTACGTGCCTCCGTCTCGCTTGGGAATCGCCGCAAGCACCTTGAAACTCTTCTTCTGCAACACGACAGTCTCCTTCCGACGCCGATGCGTCGAACGCCCAGAGAGGCAATGTCGGTGCCAATCGCAACTACGCGTCATCACACACCCGAAAGTCCGATTTTGTCCGTCCATCGGACAGCCGTCCGAAATCCGGCCGGACATCGGACAGAGACAGCCAGACACCGGGTCGTCTGTCTCTTCGCGAATCGGGACCGGTCCACCGGAGGCCGGTGGCGGCTTCAGGAGCTCTGCGGCGCGGCGAGGGCGGCCACGCGGCCGAGCATGACGTCGCGCTCGCGCTCGTTGCGCGTCAGGTCGGCGGCGCGGCGCAATTCGCGCGCGGCCTCGTCGTTGCGGCCGAGCTTCGCGAGGAGATCGCCGCGCACCGCGGGGAGGAGGTGATAGGTCGCGAGCGCGCCGGAGGCGACGAGGGCGTCGACCAGCTCGAGTCCGGCCGCTGGGCCGAATGCCATCGCGACGGCGACCGCGCGGTTGAGCTCGACGATCGGGGACGGCGCGATCTGCGCCAGCGCGGTGTAGACCGCGGCGATGCGCGGCCAGTCGGTGGCTTCTGCGCGCGGCGCGCGCGCGTGGCATGCGGCGATCGCGGCTTGCAGCTGGTATCGCCCGGGGTGGGGGCCGGCGAGCTGGTCCGCGCGCTCGAGCGCGGCGAGGCCGCGACGGATCAGGGTGCGATCCCACCGCGAACGATCCTGGTCGGCGAGGAGGATCGGCGCACCGCCGGGACCGATGCGCGCGGCGAGCCGTGATGCGGAAAGCTCGAGCAACGCGACGAGGCCGTGGACCTCTGGCTCGTGCGGCTGGAGGCCGGCGAGGACGCGCGCGATGCGCAGGGCGTCGTGGCACAGCTCGGGCCGCGTCCATGCGCTCCCGGCGGTCGCGACGTGGCCCTCGTTGAAGATCAGGTAGATGACCTCGAGCACCGAGCCGAGGCGCTCCGCGCGATCTGCGGCGCACGGCACCTCGAACGCGACGCCCGCGGCGGCGAGCGCCTGCTTCGCGCGCACGATCCGCTGCGCGATCGTCGGCTCTGCGACCAGGAATGCGCGCGCGATCTCGGCGGTCGTCAGGCCGCCGACCAGCCGCAGCGTGAGGGCGAGGCGCGCCTCGAAGGTCAGCACGGGGTGGCACGCGGTGAACACGAGGCGCAGCAGGTCGTCGCCCACGTCGTCGTCGAGCTGGTCGGCGAGCGCGTCGGCCACCGACGCGGGCTGGGGCTCGCGCGCGAGCTGGTCGTGCTTCGCGTCGGCGATCCGCTGGCGGCGCGCGCCGTCGATCGCGCGGCGCTTCGCGGTGGTCATCAGCCACGCGCCCGGATGATCAGGCACGCCGTCGGTCGGCCAGCGCTCGAGCGCAATGACGAGCGCGTCCTGTGCGAGCTCCTCGGCGCGGCCCACGTCGCGCGTCACCCGCGCGAGGCCCGCGACCAGCCGCGGGAACTCGATGCGGAACACGGCCTCGATCGCGGCGCGCGGCTCGGTCACTCGCGGGCAGCATAGCTCACGGCCTCGCGAAGGCGGCGGCGAACAGCTGCTGCGCCTCCGCGAACGGGCACCGGACGGGCCTTCCTCGTGGCGCGCGGTCGGGGGCGGCGTGTCGCCGGCTTCCAGCTGCGGTGTGCGCGGTCAGGATCGAAGCAGCTGCGCCCATGGATGGCCCGGGTGCGTCTGGTCGAGTGCAGCTGCGAGCCACGCGCGCGCGGTTGCGTCGAGGGTGGGCGCGGTGGCGTCGAAGTCGCGCTGGTCCTTGAACCGCCGATGCTTGGCCTTGTAGAGCAGCGAGACCTCGGGGCGAATGAAGGGCGTGCCGCGCGCGCTGGTGGCCCCGAGGTCGGCGAGGGGGCCGGCCACGGAGGGCCGGCGGCGAAAGCGCCAGAGATCGCCATCGGACTCCTCGAGGAGAATGTCGATGAAGGTCGGGTCCGTGACGAAGCCGTCGGGCTGCGGTTGCGGCCGCGATCCGCGCCGCGCCCACAGCTGGTGCACGGCGGACGCGAGGAGCTGGCCGTCCCAGTCTTCGAGCACGCCCGGGCGCACGACCGCGCACAGCTGCCAACCGACGAGGTGATCGAACAGCGCGCGCTGGTCGCGCCGGAGGATCGAGATCTCGAGATCCGCGTGCGGTCGGATCGGACGGCCGTGCGCTGCTGCGACCTGTAGCTCGACGGCCCAGCCTCCGGCGACCCACCATCGCGCGCCGTACCCCTCCATGGTGGTCAGCGCGCGCGCCTCGATCTGCTCCAGGGTGTTGTCTCCCATTGCGGCGAGGGCCGGGACCTCGAGCGAGAGCTCGAAGCGACCATCTGCGCGCGGTTCGAGCGCGACGACCTCGAACACGGCGGCCAGGTTGATCGGGCCGAAGATGTTCGGAAAGACGGCTCCGCGTGGTTCGAGTACCGGCTCGTAGCGAAGCGGGGCGTCGAGCCGTTCGACCTCGATGAACAGCAGGACCAGATCGGCTCGGCTCACGAACAGCGTGTTCGCTGTTCCACGGACTTGCTCACCGGTCGAGCAGTGGATGAAGCCCTCGTGGTCGAGCGAGCCGGTTCGGTAAGCCCCGGCGGCGAGAGCGGTCTCCCACTCGGCCCGCGCGGCGATGTGGAATACGACGGACATCGCAGGAGCATAGCCGTCCGCGGCCAACGCGCGGCGGGCCGGTGGCGGCGGTCAGGGGACGGTGAGCTCGAAGGCGACGGCGAAGTTGGGTTGGGCCTGGCCCGTGAAGGCGCCGATGGTGCGGTCGGAGTCGATGAGCTTGCCCCAGCGGCGGGAGATACCGGCGAGCTGGGTGCCGTCGCTGGTGGCGGCGTAGCCGACGATGGTGCCCGCGGGGACGTTGGCGGAGGCGGTGATCTGGACCGTGTCGTTGACGATCTGGACGGCGGTGATGGTGAGGGGGGTGTTGCCGGTGCGGAGCTCGAAGCCGCGGCCGCGCGACCACTGGGTGAGGGCGCTCTGGTGGGGCATGGGGAGTGCGGTGTCCCAGGCCAGCGGCGGGTTGGGGACGTGGAATCGCACGGTGACGATGCGGCCCGAGCGCGTGACGCTGATGGGCTGGAGGGGCTGCCAGGCGTTTCCGAGGACAACGCGCTGGAAGTACACCTCGCCGTACTTTTCGCCCAGGAGCTCGTAGCCGCGAGTGACGAGGTGAATGTTGTCGGAGGCGTATTGATATTGGTACTTGGGGCCGGCACAGATGATGTTGTTGGGATTATCAACGCCGACTCGCCACTCGGCGATCGTGGATACGGAGGTGTTTGTGCGCTGGCCGGCGGTGAAGCCGAAGGAGTGTTGCTGGGAGGTGATCATGGGAATGGGCTCGGCCTGGCCCGTGATCGCGCGCAGGTCCTGGTTGTAGTCGGACCAGAGCCGGACCATGGCGGCCTCGTAGCCGGTGTTACCGGAGTCGGTCTCGCCGTGGGTGAGGACGATCGCGCCCACGCCGTACGTCTTGCCGCGCGCGGCGGCCAGGCGCTTGATGGCGGAGACCTCGAAGAGGGTGGCGCGGTAGGCGCGGCCGGTGCTGGTCGCGCCGTTGACCACCTCGACGGCGGTCTTGTTGATGACGCTCATGCCTTGTCCGCTCTCGCCCACGACGGTGTGTGCGGTGACGTAATCGGCGGCGCCGGCCTGACGGGCGAGGGTGGTGACCTGCGCGGCCATGGCGGCGTGGGGCGTTTCGCCGTAGAGGTTGGCCGGGTAGGCGCTCGGGAAGGTGGTGGCGAGTGGGCGGATGGGCTCGACGAGCGGAACGAGGGAGAGCGAGCCGGCGTTTGGATCGAAGGGCGGTACGCGGGCGCCGTTGAGCGCGAGCTTGAGGTTGTTGAAGTGAGGCTGGGTGGCGGCGCCGGAGAACGTGGTGGCCTGCGCGCCCACGGAGAGGCTCTGGCCGGTTCCCACGATGCCGGTGATGCCGAAGAGGAGGCGGGGCGCCGCGGTGGTGCCGTCGCCGAGCTCGGGAACAGGGTCGCTCGCCTCGAGCGGGTCGCTGGCAGGGCTGATCGTCGGGTCGCTCTGACCATCGGCGGAAACACAACCGGATAGCAGGGCGAAACCCAGAGTTCCCAACAAGGAGAACATCAAGTCCGTAATTCGATTTCGCATGAATCGACATTACCAGCGACGACAATGATCGAGAATGGCCAGCTGGATATTCAGAGCGCGCTCATGCACTCTCACGGATTCCGGATTTCGAAAAAATATATTCGGTGGGACTCGACACGGTCGTTCGCGGCCGTGTGCCCTCGTGTCACATGCCGAGCATCGCGACCACGGCGACGCTCAGGAGCGCGATGACGACGCGGCTCGTGGTGTGACACTTGGTCGCGAACCAGCGGCCATCGTACACACGCGAGCACGCGCCAGCGCCGTTGCGAAAAGCTCGAATGGGCGCCGGTGACGTGTCCAGGTCTATGCGCGGCCGATCGCGACGAGCACGCACAGGGCGAGCAGGACGAAGTTTGCAGCGACGTTCCTGGGCTCGTGGAGCCGTGCGTGCGCGCGGGCGGCGCCGAGCATGATGATACCGAGGCCCGCCGCGGCGAGGGGCGTGAGGACGGGGGCGATGCGAGTCGCCGCCGGCAGGATGAGGCCCACGGCGCCGAGGAGCTCCATCGTGGCGATGAAGCGAATGAACGGGTGGCTGTAGGCTCTGACGCCGGTTTGCCCGGTGGCGAGCATGCGCTCCTTGGTCTGGAGTCCCTTCTGCAGCCCGGAGAACAGGAAGACCGCAGCGAGGATTCCCTGGCAGATCCAGAGTGCCGTATTCATGACGAAGTCCTTTCACGGATGAGGCGGACGCGGTGCGCCGGATGGTTGCGCGGCGCGTTCTGATCGTGGGACGAGGGAGCCGTGCGCGCTGTGACACCGATACCCCCGCGCGGCTTCGCTCCGGATCCGCGCGGCGAGGAGCGACCGTCCAGTTGGGCGGGCGCGCTGACGTATGACTGCTGACCTGCGGTGGTGGTGATGATCAGGTAGTCGAGTGTCGGAATGTTCACGCGCGATGAGTCGTGCTGTCTCTTAATTCTGTCGTTGCATGGCGAGGTTGACGCAAGGCGCGGCGCACAGCGACGTTGTCGCGGCTCGAGGCAGCGGTAGGGCGGCCTCGAGGGAAGGAGTCCGACATGGACAGTCGTTATCGATCGGTCTTGGGGCGCCTGGGGGTTGTCGGGTGCTGGCTCGCCGCGGCGGCGATGGTCACCGGCTGCAAGCACGGGAGGACCGAGCGCGTGCTCGATCCGGCGAGCCGGGAGCGCGCCGACGGAGAGCGGGGCGAGCTCGAGGAACGAGAGAGCGAGGCGCCCGACGACGACTACTTCTATCTGCAGCGGCGGCTGCCCGATGGGCGGATCAATCTGCTGGCGCGCTCACGGGCGGTGACGCACGCGCGATTTCTGCGAGCGCGCGGGATCGCGTTCACCGGGCTCGATGCCGAGGGCACGTGGGTGCTGCGCGGGCCGCTCAATGTCGGCGGGCGCGTGGTCGATGTCGTCGGCGATCCGGCGAACGCGAACAAGCTCTATGTCGGCTCGGCGAGCGGCGGGGTCTGGAAGACGACCGACGGCGGCGCAACGTTCACGCCGATCTTCGACGGGCAGGGCAGCCTGTCGGCCGGGGCGCTGGCGCTCGATCCGCGGGATTCGAACATTCTGTATCTCGGGACCGGCGAGGCGAACCCGGGCAGCGCGACGTCGACGTATCCCGGCGACGGGGTGTGGAAGACGATGGATGGCGGCGCGACCTGGCAGCACCTCGGGCTCGACGCGACGATCGCGATCGGCAGCATCGTGGTCGATCCGCGCAATCCCAATAATGTCTTTGTCGCGGCGGCCGGGAATCTATTCGTCCCAGGTCCGGACCGCGGCGTGTATCGCTCGCAGGACGCCGGGCAGACGTGGACCAAGGTGCTGTTCGTGTCGAATACGGTGGGCGCGGTCGACCTGGCGATCGACCCGAGCAATCCGAGCCGCGTGTTCGCGACGACGTGGGAGCGGCTGCGGACGGTGAAGGAGCGCAGCTATGGCGGCGCGGGGAGCGCGCTGTGGCGCTCGACGGACGGCGGCACGACGTGGACGAAGCTGACCAGCGTGCCGGTCACGACGACCGAGCCCAGCCGGATCGGCGTGGCGGTCGCGCCGTCGTCGCCGAGCACGGTGTATGCGGTGTTCTATCGCAAGTCGGATCAGGGGCTCGATGGGCTCTTTCGCTCGACCGACGGTGGCAACACCTGGACGCGGCGCACGGTCACGAACCTGACCGGGATCATCGGCGCCCAGGGATTCTGGTCCGGCCGGATCTTCGTGCACCCGACGAATCCGTCGGAGATCTGGGTCGATGGCGTTGGGCTGGCGCGCTCGACCGACGGTGGGTCGTCGTTCGCGTCGGTCACCGGGATGCACGTCGATCATCACGCGCAGTGGTTCTTCCCGGGCAATCCGGCGACGGTATTCAAGGGAAATGATGGCGGGCTGTATCGCTCGACCAACGGCGGCACGACGTGGACGCACTTCAACAACCTGCCGATCTCGCAGTTCTATACCGTCGAGGCGCACCCGGCGGACCCGAACCGGCTGTACGGCGGGCTGCAGGACAATGGCGTCAAGCGCACGGTGACCGGCGGGCTCAGCGATTGGTCCGATGTGATCGGCGGCGATGGGCTCGAGGTGCACGTCGATCCGCGGAGCACGCAGGTGATCTACGCCGAGTCGCAGTTCGGCGCGCTGCGCCGCTCGACGAATGGCGGTGCATCGTTCAGCTCGGCGACGTCGGGGCTGACCGGGAGGCTGGGCTGGAAGACGCCGATCGCGCCCGATCCGTCGAGCGCGGGGACCGGCACGACGAGCACGGTCTACGCCGGGTCGCACATGCTGTTCCGCTCGACGAACTCGGCGGGCTCGTGGACGGCGATCAGCGGCGATCTGACGAATGGCAACCAGGGCGTGAGCCCGGTGGTTTTCGGGACGATCACGACGATCGCGGTGGCGCCGACCAACCGGAACACGATCTACATCGGCACCGACGACGGCAACGTCTGGGTGACGCGGAACGCCGGGTCGACGTACACGCGGATCGACACGGCGCTGCCGCAGCTGTGGGTGACGCGGGTCGCGGTGGATCCCACGAGCGATGCGATCGCATATGCGGCGTTCTCGGGGTTCCGGGTCGATCAGCCGCTGGCGCA
>DATIPJ010000572.1:0-3320 GCA_035472155.1 Kofleriaceae bacterium | reverse complement strand
CGCCCGCACAACCTCAAGCTGGACGGCTTCTATCAGGTCGACCTCAAGGAGGCCGGCCTGGTGACCCTCGGCTCGAGCATCCGCGTGCAGTCGGGCATCGCGCACAACGCCCTCGCCGCTCACCCGGTGTACGGCGACGGCGAGTCGTACCTCCTGCCGCGCGGCTCGATCGACCGCTCGCCGGTGACGTCCAACGTGGACCTCCACGTGTCGTACGGCCGCCGCCTCGACAAGAACATGGTCCTCGAAGGCTTCATCCGCGCGTTCAACGTGTTCGATCAGCAGGACCAGGTCAACGTTGACGAGAACTACACGCTCGACAACGCCCTGCCGGTCGTCGGCGGCGATGCGAACGACCTGAAGCACGTCAAGAGCATCGACGGCGGCTCGCTGACGATGGTCAACCAGTCGCTGACCCTGAACAAGAACTTCAACCACACGAACCAGCTCTCGGTGCCTCGGAGCTTCCAGTTCGGCTTGCGTCTGACGTTCTAGTCGTACGGCCCGCGCCCGACCCTGCGACGCAGGGCGAGCGCAGGTCTATTGTTGTCTTGGGGCCTCCGCCTACAGCGGGGGCCTGTTTCGTTTCGGGACCTGGGAAGCAAGAACAACGACTTGGGCGGGACCTGGAAGCGGGCTGCTGTGGGGCGGGGCACGCGCAACGCTCGATAGATCCAGGCCGCGGTCTGGCGCGTTGGTAGCGCGCATGGACATTCGGTTCGCGGATCACCCATCGTTTCAGCGCGCCGCGGCCGGGATGGTCGGCGGCGCGTTGCTGTTTGGTGCAGCCCTGCACCCTGTGACCGCGCTGGCGCCGCTTGCGGGCGGACTGCTCGGTGTGGCCGCGGGCGCCGTGATCGCGCACGGCAAGCCCGCCTGGCGCATGCTGGCGACCGCGGCCGCGCTCGTCGTCCTGTTCGCCGCGCCGCCGAGCTGGCCCGCGCTGGCAGGGGTGGCCGCGATCATGTCGCTCGCGCTGGCGGGCGGGCTGCGCGGGCTGCGCGGATTGCTCGGCGTGCTGTTCGCCGCCGCGGCGGTGCTGGTCGCGATGTGGACCGCGCTCCGCATCGGGCACGCGCAGAAGACGGCCGACTGGCCGCCGCTGGCCACCACGCTGGTGGCGGCCGCCGCGCTGGGCGTCGTCGGTGCGCTGGCGATGCTGCCGCGCCATGTCCAGATCGCCGTCGACCCGGTGCGCGCCGCGCTCGCCAAGCTGCCGGCGACGCTCGACGCCGAGGTCCGCGGGCTGTGCGCGCGCTCGGCCGCGATCTGGAGCTCGGCCCAGGACCAGATCCGCGACGACGCGGGCCAGCGCCTGGTCCGCGACGGTGTGCTCAAGACGCTCGAGGTCGCCGCGCGCAGCGCCGAGGTGAAGATCACCGGCCCGAGCGAGGGCGAGCTCGCCGAGCGCATGGCGGATCTCGATCGGCGGATCGCGGCGGCCACCGACGAGGAGGTCCGCACGCAGTACCGGGCGGCGCGCGCCGCGCTCGGCGATCAGCAGCGCTACCGCGAGCACATCCGCCAGGGCCGCGAGCGCATGGTCGCGCGCATGCACAACCACGTCGCCGCGCTCGAGAAGTTCGAGCTCGCCGCGACCGGGCTCGAGGCGGCGCGCGCAGCGAGCGCGGGGCTCTCGGTGGTCAAGCAGCTCGAGGAGCTGTCCAGTGACGTCGCCGCGAGTGGCGAGGCGCTGGTCGAGCTCGAGCTCGGGACCGCGCTCGGTACGGCGCTCGATGGCGAGGTGCCGGCTACGGCGATCACCGACGGCTCGTGATCGATCGCTCACCGAGGCAACCCGCCTCGCGGCCCCGCGGTTCTGCTAGGATCGAGGCGGAGGAAGCATGACCATGCGCGCCCGCACTCTGCTCGCGATCGGCCTTCTGCTCGCGGCCCCCACGGCGGCGTTCGCCGAGGACGCCGACGCGTTCTACAAGCAAGGCCTCGCCTACAAGAACGAGGGCAAGGCCGACCAGGCGATCGAGGCGCTCGAGCATGCCGTCGCTGCCAACCCCAAGCACTACATGGCGTGGGCGTCGCTGGGCAACCTCTACAAGACCGCGCGCAAGGACATCCCCAAGGCGGTCAGCGCGTACGAGCACGCGGTCGAGGGCATCAAGAAGGACAAGGTCGTGTGGGCCAACCTCGGCATGGCCTACTTCCGCAACAACCAGCCCGACCAGGCGCTCAAGGCGCTGATCACCGCGAGCAACCTCGATCCCAACGATCCCGAGGTGCGGTTCAACCTCGGCACCGTGCGGCGGCAGAAGCACGACTACGCGGGCGCGGTGACCGATCTCGAGGTCGCGGTGCGGCTCAAGCCCGACGACGCGCAGTACCAGAACAACCTCGGCGTCGCGTATCGGTTCGCCAAGCGCGAGGACGACGCGATCAAGGCGTTCCGGAAGGCGATCGAGCTGGCGCCCAACGACGCGAGCATCCACTTCAACCTCGCCGTGGTGTATCGCCGGCAGACCGAGAAGAACCCGGACGTGATCCCGCAGGCGATCGCCGAGTACGAGAAGGCGACCGCGCTCGACCCGGGCAACGCCGACGCGTGGTGGGACCTCGGGCTCATGTACAAGCAGGACCACCAGAACGACAAGGCGATCGCGGCGTTCAACCGCTACCTGGAGCTCAACAAGGGCAAGGATACGGGGGGACAGAAGCGCGTCGAGGACGAGATCGGCGCGATGGGCGGCACCCCGGTGACCGACGCCGGCAAGAAGCCGGGCGGCAAGGGCCCGGCGAAGAAGCCCGCGCCGAAGAAGTGATCCCGCCGGAACGACCCGCGCTCCCGGAGCGGGCGGTGGGGTGTGAACGCGGATTGGGCGGCACCCGGCTGCGATGGTAGTCTGGAGCCATGCGGATCAGCTGGTTGTCTGCCGAGGAGATCGCATCCGCCCGGCATGCGCTGACCGCGGAGGGCGCGAGCTACGAGGATCACTTTCACCCCGACTTCGTGGCCCCGCCGGTGCCGGCGGACAGCACGCTGTTCGACTGGGCCGGGGTCACCGAGCACGTGGCGCGCGCCGAGCGCGTGTCCAAGGTCGTCCGCGACACCGGCCTGGCCGCGGCGCGCGCGCGGTTCGCCGGGTCGGACAGCGCGATCGAGTCGGCGACGCTGGCCGCCGCGGCGCACGAGAGCGACGAGCTCGGGTTCGAGGAGGTGCTCCGCGTGCTGGCGTGCACGATCGACGGCTACGTGTTCTACGCGCCGTTCCTCGAGCTGCTGGTCTCGCTGGGCCGCAGCCAGCTCGATCGCGCGGTGCGGGCCTACGAGGACTTCGTCGCGGCGTACGCCCGCGTGCTCGCCGCGA
>DATIPJ010000571.1:0-5415 GCA_035472155.1 Kofleriaceae bacterium | reverse complement strand
TCGCTTCGCGCCCGCGGCGATCGCGCGCGGCCTGCCGCTGACGCTCGTCAATCACCCGACCGGGCCGCACTCGTTCGACCTGCTCGAGGACTCGCCCACCACGCGCGCGGTGGTGCAGCAGGTGCTGGCGTTCCTGCAGATCCACCTCGCCGCGTGAGCGGGCTCAGCCGGCGTACGCGCGGTGCGCCTCGCGCATGGGCGGCTGCGCGGCGACGCGGCGCGCGCCGAGGCGCGAGAACGTGAGCGACGGATCGGTGAGCCGGCCGAACATCGTCGTGAACAGATCGAGCAGGTAGTTCTGCCGCAGGTACCAGGGCGACTTCTCGCCCTGCTTGGGCATCGCGTCGTGCGCGCGCTGGATGTAGCCCGAGGTCAGGCCGAGCAGCGGCCGCTGCCCGCGGTCACCGGGCTGCGCGTGCGGCACCACCTGCGCGTAGCCATGGCGATCCATGTGGTTGATCAGCCGGCACACGCTGCGCGCCGAGAGGTCCGCGCGCAGCGTCCACGACGCGTTGGTGTAGCCAAAGCACCACGCCATGTTCGGCACGTCGCTCAGCATCAGGCCCTTGTAGACCAGCGCGTCGCGGATCTCGATCGGCCGCTCGTCGATGGTCAGCTGGATGCCGCCGCACGCCACGAGCGAGAGCCCGGTCGCCATCACGACGATATCGGCGGCGAGCAGGTCGCCCGAGCTCACGCGCAGCCCGCCCTCGGTGAACCGATCGATCGTGTCGGTCACGATCGAGACCTTGCCGGCCGAGATCGCCTTGAACAGATCGGCGTCGGGTACGAGGCACAGCCGCTGGTCCCATGGGTTGTAGCGCGGCGTGAAGTGGCGCTCGACCTCGTAGCCCGCGGGCAGGAGCTTGGCCACCTCGCTGATCAGCCGCCGCGTCGCCGCCTCGGGGTAGCGACGGCAGAACTGGTAGAACGCCGTCCCGAGCACGATGTTCTTGCCGCGCACCAGCTTGTGCGCGAGCCGCGGCGGCAGCACGGAGCGGATCGCATCGGCGATCGGGTCCTTCTCTGGCCGCGTGACGTAGAACGTCGGCGAGCGCTGCACCATGGTCACGTGCGCCGCGCGCTCGGCCATCGCCGGCACCAGCGTCACCGCCGTCGCGCCGCTGCCGATGACCACCACGCGCTTGCCGGTGTAGTCGAGGTCCGCCGGCCACCACTGCGGATGAATGATCTCGCCGCGGAAGTCCGCCGTGCCCGCAAACGCCGGCACGTGCGCCTCGTCGTAGCGGTAGTAGCCGGCGCAGACATACAGAAACGCGCAGCGAAACGTCTGGACCTTGCGCGCCTCGCCGACCTCGACATCGAGCGTCCAGCGCGCGTCGTCCGACGACCAGCGCGCCGCGACGATCTTGTGGCGGAACCGGATGTACGGCTCGATGCCGAACGTCGCCGCCGTCTCGCGGATGTACGACAGGATCGACGGCCCATCGGCGATCGCCTTGGCGGCCTTCCACGGATGGAACGGATAGCCGAGCGTGAACATGTCCGAGTCCGAGCGGATGCCCGGGTAGCGGAACAGCTCCCACGTGCCGCCGATCGCGTCGCGCGCCTCGAGCACCGCGAACCGCTTGCTCGGGCATTCGGTCTTGAGCCGGTACGCAGCCCCGATCCCCGACAGCCCCGCACCGACAATGAGAACATCGAAGTCGTTGGTCATGAAGCCGCGTTCCTGCCGAGCTCGCGGGCCCGTGCCCGCAGAGCATAGCGCATCGCGACCACCGACATCACGAGGATGAACCCGATTGCCGACGCCGCGAGCGAGATGTGAATCGTCAGCAGGCTGCCGACCAGCCCGACCGTGATCCCCGAGAACGCGCGCAGCCCGAGCGCCGACATGTTGAACAGCCCGAGCACGCGGCCGCGGATCTGGTCGGGCGCATTCAGCTGCACGATCGTCTGCGCCATGCTGCTGAACGACAGCTCGAAGAACCCGGCGCAGAACAGCAGCACCAGCGCGAGCGGATAGGTCGAGATGCACGCAAACGCGAGCAGCGCCAGCGCCCACAGGATCGACAGCGCGATCGCATTGCGAGGCGTCGTCCGCAGGAGGCCGCGCGTGGTCTCGAGCAGCACACCCGCCGTCAGCGCCCCCGCCGCGTCGGCGCCGAGCAGCATGCTGTACAGCGCCCCCTGATCGCCGTGCCCCAGATCGATCGCGAACGCCGGCATCAGCGCCCCGTACCCGCTGCCGATGAAGAACGACGCGCTCCCCGCGAGCACCAGCATCACCCCCATCACCGGCACGCCGCGCACGTCCCGGATCGTCTGCAAGATATCGGCGAAGCCGCGCACCGCCCGCTTCATCGC
Source organism: Kofleriaceae bacterium (assembly GCA_035472155.1). GTDB lineage: Bacteria > Myxococcota_A > Polyangia > Haliangiales > Haliangiaceae > JABFXX01. The sequence goes on along the minus strand of DATIPJ010000571.1, from coordinate 3,087 downwards.
TGCCCCTGCGCGATAGTGCCGCCCGTACGGCGCGCGGATCAGCCACAGCAGCAGCGGCAGATAGAACACCGTGTTGACGACCAACCCCCACACCGGGCCGAGCCCGAGCATCATCCCGCCGCCGACCGCTGGCCCGACGAGAAACCCGAGATAGCGCGCGGTCGCATTCAGCCGCACGGCACTGGGCAACATCGCCGGCCCGACGATGTCGTACAGCAGCATCTGGTTCGACGTCTGCCACAGCACGCCCGCGCACCCGTGCAGCACCAGCAACAGCGCCGCGTGCCACATCTCGAGCCCACCGCTCCAGATGAGCACCCCCCACCCGGCGGACGCGGTCATGAACATGACCATCGCGATCTGGATCAGCCGCCGCGAGTCGAATCGATCATTGAGCGCACCGACCCACACCGAGAACCCCAGAAACGGCAGCCAGTGCGACAGCACGGCAAAGCCGGCGAGCGCCTCCGAGTGAAACTTCTGGAACGCGACCCAGTAGCTGATCACGTGCTCGATGTTGTCGGCCATCATCCCGACGAGGTACGTCGTGAAGTGCACGCGGTACCCGGGCAGCCGCAGCGCGGTTCCGGTCTGCGGCGTCCCGGCCTGCGCCGTCATCGAGTCAACCCGCGCGCCGCGCGCGCCACACCACGCCGATCGCCGATCATCGCCTGGTACATCACGCCGCTTCTTAGCAGGTTTCGTCACCCCCTGGCGGTGGGCCGCCGTCGGATGGAACGCCATAGTGAGCGTTGCTTGCTGTTGGCGAGCAGCGAGCGGCGAGGAGGAGTGCCCCCCTCGTACGCAAGCTCACTTGCCGATGCCGGTGAACGGCTCGTCGAGCGGCCCGCACCGCGTCGCGAGCGCGCGCATTGCACCGAGCGCATGCGGAGGATCCACATGCTCGTTCGAATCGGTATCGCAGTGATGTCCATCGCCCTGGCGGCGTGCGTGGTCGGAGAGGCCGAGCCCGAGCGGCCGGCAGGTCTCGATCTGCACCCGTCGCTCTCTACCCAGCCGCGGCCGGATCTCAATCCGCCCGGGGCGATCGCCGATGGCGACGTCGACCTCAAGGTCAACTGGATCGACTCGGTCGGTGACACGATGGTGATCGCCGTCAGCAACCAGGGCAGCGGCGATGCGCGCGGCTTCTACGTCGACTTCTTCATCGATCTCCACCAGCCGCCCACGTTCGGCACGTTCAGCTCGCACTTCGCATGGGTGCCCGGGTTGCCGGCGGGCACACCGTGGATCGTCAACATCGAGATGCCGGGCATCACGAGCTGGAGCGGCTGGTTCGACGTACTGCTCGACTCCGACCAGTTCGTGCCCGAGACCGACGAGGGCAATAACCTGATCTCGGTGTTCTCGCCGTGCTGCTACCCGCACTGGACGGGTCACTGACGAGCCGATGCCGCTGCGGCTACCGCGCGGCGCTGCGCAGGCGGCTCTGGAGGCTCATCGTGCGCTCGATCAGGCCGACCAGCTCGCGGCGGTCGGCGTCGTCGCCGGCGGCGGCGCGGGCGTAGTCGCGGATCTGGGCCAGGCTCCAGTGCTCGGCGTCCTGGCCATGGCGCAGCACGTCGGCGAACGCGGCCACCGCGAACGCGAAGCGGAAGTCGACCGGCGCGTTGGCGAACGACGCGGCCGGGCCGCCGATCATCGGGAACGCAGCCTCGGTGGCCTTCTCGCCGCGCGGCTGCTTGTGGCGGATGCGCACGCCGCCCAGGGGCGCGTTGGTCAGGCGGCCTTTGTCGGTCAGCTCGACCTCGTAGAGCGCGGTCACCTGGTGGCCGGCGCCGACCTCGCCCGCGTCGACCTTGTCGTTGCGGAAGTCCTCGTCGCGGATGTCGCGGTTCTCGTAGCCGACCAGGCGGTAGCGTGCGACCAGCGACGGGTCGAAGTCGACCTGGAGCTTGACGTCCTTGGCGACCACCTCGAGCGTGGAGCCGAGCTGGGTCTGGAAGATCTTCTTCGCGGCGGCGAGCGAGTCGACGTAGAAGTTGTTGCCGTTGCCCTTGTCGGCGAGCTGCTCCATCAGCTCGTCCTTGTAGTTGCCCATGCCGAAGCCGATCGTCGAGAGCGTGACGCCCTCCTTGGCGCGGCCGGCGATGATCTTGAGGATCTCGTCGTGGGTGTGCGAGCCGACGTTGGCGTCGCCGTCGGTGCACACGATGACGCGCGAGATCGCGCCGGGCTGGAGGCCGAGCATCGCCTGCTGATAGGCGAGGTCGAGGCCCGAGCCCATCGCCGTCGAGCCGCCCGAGCTGAGCTCGTCGATCGCGCCGAGGATCTGCGGCTTGTGCTCGAGCCCGGTCGCGGGCAGCACCACGCGGCTCGAGCCGGCGTAGGTGACCAGCGCGACGGTGTCGCCGTCCTTGAGGTTGTTGGTGAGGATGCGCAGCGATCGCTTGGCGAGGTCGAGGCGATCGGGCGCCGACATCGAGCCCGAGACATCGACGAGGAACACCAGGTGCGCCGGCTTGCGCTCGGCGATCGACTTGGCCTTGGTGGCGATGCCGACGCGCAGGATGTGGCGGCCGGGCGACAGCGGCGACGGCGCCGCGTCCATCACGACGGCGAACGGGTGGTCCGCGGACGCGCTCGGGAACTCGTAGTGGAAGTAGTTGACGAATTCCTCGACGCGCACGGCCGCGGGCGGCGGCAGCTCACCCTCGTTGAGCTTGCGGCGCGCGATGGTGTACGAGGCGGTGTCGACGTCCGCGGCGAAGGTCGAGAGGTGATCCTTCGCGGCGTCGACCCACGGGTTGCGGCCCCAGTCGTGGAAGGCATCGCCGCCGGTTCCGTCGCGGCTCATGGTGGCGGCGCGTCCGCTTGCAGCCTGGAGCTGGTAGGCGGCGGCCTTGGGCAGATTGGCGCGCGGCGCGGCGACGCGGGCCGGTGGCGAGGCGGCGGCGGGGGGCGGCGGCGTCGGCGGCGGCGGCGGCTCGGCAGCAACGCCGCCTTCCACCCCCATCGGATCCGGGGCGGAGGCCCCGGCAGACGCCTCGGCCATCGGCGGCGCCGCGCGGACCGGCTGCGCAGGCGCACGGGCGACCGGCGGCCGTGGCTGCACGATGTTTCGGG
>DATIPJ010000570.1:0-4444 GCA_035472155.1 Kofleriaceae bacterium | reverse complement strand
CGACCAGGACGACGTGCATCCCGACACCGTGTCCGTCCCGCTCGTGCTGCGGGGGGATCACGTCACGGTCCTACGCGGACACTGAGCCACGCTCTTCGAGGCTGAGTCACTGCTCCTCGGAAGCGCTCGGCCGACTGCGTTATGGAGGAGCCACCCGGATTTGAACCGGGGAATGGTGGTTTTGCAGACCACTGCCTTACCACTTGGCTATGGCTCCAGGAACTCAGCGTATGTAGCAGACCTAGTGCGTTGAATCAACGCGAGCGCGTACGAGTGGTTCACGATTGCAAACCTTCTATACAATCGGCCTGGGCGTGGCCAGGTACGAAACAAGTGAACGCACTGTTGTCGAACGCCGCGATCCGCTGCTGGGCGAGGTGTTCGATCAGCGCTTTCGCGTCGAGGCGAAGATCGCCGCCGGCGGCTTCGGTGCGATCTATCGCGCCACGCACCTCGACTCGCATCGCGAGTTCGCGCTCAAGCTGCTCCACCCCAACCTGACCAGCGACCCGCGCGTGATCGCGCGGTTCCGCCGCGAGGGCGCCGCGCTGCTCCTGCTGCGCGATCCTCACACGGTCAAGGCGTACGACCTCGGCGAGGCGGCCGACGGCACGCTCTACATCGTGATGGAGCTGTTGCGCGGCGAGAGCCTGTTCGAGCGCTATCGCGCGCGCGGCTGCATGCCCTGGCACCGCATGCTGACGATCGCGCGCGCGGTGTGCAGCTCGCTGACCGAGGCCCACGGGCTCGGCATCGTCCACCGCGATCTCAAGCCCACCAACATCCACCTCGAGCCGTCGGGCGACAACGACCACGTCAAGGTCCTCGACTTCGGCATCGCCAAGATCCTGCAGGGCAGCCACATCGAGGCCGCCGAGCTCACCACCGCGGGTCAGATGGTCGGCACGCTCGACTACATGTCGCCCGAGCAGATGGTCGGCGGCGAGTGCACCGCGACCAGCGACATCTACACGCTCGGCGTCGTGATGTACGAGATGATCGCGGGCCGCCGGCCCTACGACGACACCAACAGCGCCGCGGCCGCGCTCGCCGCGATGTTGACCACCACGCCGGCTCCGCTGGTGACCCGCGCGATGGTCACGCCCGAGGTCGACCGCCTCGTGATGCGCTGTATCGAGAACCAGCAGGCCGATCGATTCCAGAGCGCCGAGGATCTCTCCGGTGCGCTCGACGAGCTGCTCGCGGGCGACGAAGCGGTCACGCTGATGGCGCGCGCCGCAGGCTCGGCCGCGCAGCCGGTCGCGCGCGTCCCACCGGCGGCCCCCGGCTTCTCGTTCTCGACGACGCTGAAGGGCCCGCCGCCGCCGCTCATGATGCCCGCGGTGGCGCCGCCCACCCTGCGCGCATCGCCGGCCGCCCTCGCGCGCGCGCCGTTCACCGCGCTCGAGGAGCCCGCGCCGTTCGCCGCCCTCGAAGGCCCCCCGCCGTTCGCACCCACCGCGTCGCCCCCCGCCCCCTCGACGCCCACCGGCTCGGTCGTGGTTCCCGCGTCCTCGTCGCCACTCCCCATCCTCGGCACACCGCCGCTGCCGCCCAAAGGACACCTGCCGCCCGTGCGCGTCACCGCCACCGGTCGCCAGGCACCGATCACCCCGCCCGGCGGCATGGCCATTCCGGGCAAGAACCTGCGCGAGACCTACCCGACGATCCATCGCCCGCCGCCCTCGCCCATGCGGCCGCCGACGCCGACCTTCTTCGAGGAGCGCCCCCTCACGCCGCCGAGCGGCACGTACTTCGGCCGCAGGCGAGGCCGCACGGCCGTGCGCATCGCGATCGTTGCCACCAGCCTCGCGCTCGCCGCGGCCGCTGCGCTCGCCGTCGCCAGCCAGCTCTGATATCGCGCGGCGACCCGCGGTGACACGCGTGCCACGGGGCGCTAGATCAACCACGAGCATGGACCACGGAGACCACCCTCGCGAGCCGCAGGGCGACCCCGCCGCCCCTCCGCCCGACGTCGCGAAGGTCAAGGACCCGGTGTGCGGCATGTCCGTCACCCCGGGAAAGGCCCGCGGCGGCAGCGCGACCCACGAAGGCCACGAATACTGGTTCTGCAATCCCAGGTGCCGCGAGAAGTTCGTCGCTGACCCCGCCCGCTATCTCGCCGAACCGTCGCCGTCGCCGTCGACCGCGACGCCGTCGACCGCCACGCCGTCGCCAGCGACCGCGTCGCCGTCGGCCGCGGGGGCCGAGTACACGTGCCCGATGCATCCGGAGATTCTCCGGCCCACGCACGGCGATTGCCCCGAGTGCGGGATGGCGCTCGAGCCGCGCGTGGCGGCCGTGCGCTCCGAGTACGTCTGCCCCATGCATCCGCAGATCGTGCGGCCCGAGCCGGGCAGCTGTCCGATCTGCGGGATGGCGCTCGAGCCGCGCACGGTCGCGTTCGACGACGACAACCCCGAGCTCCGCGACATGACGCGGCGGCTGATCGTCGCCACCGTGCTCAGCGTGCCTCTCGTCGCGCTGAGCATGCTCGAGATGCTCGGCGTGCCGATGACGCTGCTCTCGACGCGTGCGCAGACCTGGGTCCAGCTCGTGCTCGCGACCCCGGTCGTCGCCTGGGCCGGCTGGCCGTTCTTCGTGCGCGGCGCGCGCTCGATCGCCGCGCGCAAGCTCAACATGTTCACCCTGATCGCGCTCGGGATCGCGACCGCGTACCTGTTCAGCCTGATCGCCACCCTCGTCCCCGGCGCGCTCCCGCATGCCTTCGTCGGCCATGGCGGCGCGCCTCCGGTCTACTTCGAGCCCGCGGCCGTGATCACCACCCTCGTCCTCGTCGGCCAGGTCCTCGAGCTGCGCGCGCGCCGCGCCACCTCGGGGGCGATCCGCGCGCTGCTGGGCCTCGCGCCCCGCATCGCGCGCCGGCTGTCCGACGACGGCAGCGAGCACGAGGTCGCCCTCGATCGCGTCGCCGCCGGCGATCGCCTGCGCGTGCGCCCGGGGGACAAGGTTCCGGTCGACGGCGTCGTCCTCGACGGGACCAGCGCCGTCGACGAGTCCATGGTCACCGGCGAGCCGCTCCCCGTCACCAAGGCCGCGGGTGCGCGCGTCACCGGTGGCACCGTCAATGGCACCGGCAGCTTCGTCATGCGCGCCGAGCGCGTCGGCGCCGAGACCCTGCTCGCGCAGATCGTGCGCATGGTCGGCGAGGCCCAGCGCAGCCGCGCGCCGATCCAGCGCCTCGCCGACGCCGTTGCATCCTACTTCGTGCCCGCCGTCGTCGCGTCGTCGCTCGCGACGTTCGTCGTCTGGGCCATCGCCGGCCCCGAGCCCGGCCGCCTCGCCTACGCCCTGGTCAACGCGGTCGCCGTCCTCATCATCGCGTGCCCGTGCGCGCTCGGCCTCGCGACCCCGATGTCGATCATGGTCGCCACCGGCCGCGGCGCCTCCGCAGGCGTGCTCGTCAAGCATGCCCAGGCCCTCGAGCTCCTCGAGCGCGTGACCATCCTGGTCGTCGACAAGACCGGCACCCTCACCGAGGGCAAGCCCGGGCTCGTCACCATCCTTCCTCTCGACGGTACCATCAACGGCGACGGCGATCGCCTGGTTCGGCTCGCCGCGAGCCTCGAGCGCCAGAGCGAGCACCCCCTGGGTGCCGCGATCGTCGCCGGTGCCCGGGCGCGCGGCGTCGCGGTCAGCGATGCCACCGAGTTTCGCTCCATCACCGGCAAGGGCGTCACCGGCATCGTCGACGGCACGCGCGTCGCCCTGGGCAACCTCGCCCTGCTCGACGAGCTCGGCGTCGCGTCCGCCGTCTCCGACGCCGACCTCGCGGCCCGCGCCGACGAGCTGCGCCGCCGCGGGCAGACTGTCGTCTACGTCGCCATCGACGGCGCCGTCGCCGGTCTGCTCGGCATCGCCGATCCGATCAAGCCCTCGGCCGCCGACGCCATCCGCACGCTGCGCGCCGACGGCCTGCGCATCGTCATGCTCACCGGCGACAGCCGCGCCACCGCCGAGGCCGTCGCCGCCGAGCTCGGCCTCGCCGCCACCGACGTCATCGCCGGCGTGCTCCCCACCCAGAAGGGCGCCACCATCGCCGACCTTCGCACCGGCGGGCGCCTCGTCGCCATGGCCGGCGACGGCATCAACGACGCCCCGGCCCTCGCCGCCGCCGACGTCGGCATCGCCATGGCCACCGGCAGCGACATCGCGATCGAGAGCGCCGGCATCACCCTCCTCGGCGGCGACCTCCGCGGCCTGGTCCGCGCGCGCCGCCTCTCGCGCGCCACGATGCGCAACATCCGCCAGAACCTCTTCTTCGCCTTCGCCTACAACGTCCTCGGCATCCCGATCGCCGCGGGCATCCTGTTCCCGTTCTTCGACCTGCTGCTCTCTCCCATGCTCGCCAGCGCCGCCATGAGCGCCAGCTCCGTCTCCGTCATCGCCAACGCCCTGCGCCTTCGCCGCACGCCCCTGTGAC
>DATIPJ010000569.1:0-9798 GCA_035472155.1 Kofleriaceae bacterium | reverse complement strand
CGCGCCGATCGTGTAGACCTTGACGCCGGCCTTGACCGCGTCGTCGATCGCGGTGTCCTCGTCGATGTCGTGGATGTTGGACTCGCCGTCGGTCAGCAGGATCGCGACCTTGCTGCGCGCCTTGAACTCGGCGAGCCGCTGGACCGCGAGCTCGAGCCCGGCGCCGATCGCCGTCTGGCTCTCGTCATCGCGCGCGAACGTCAGCTGGCGGGCGGCCGCGGCGAGGTTGCCGTGGGCGAGCGTCAAGGGGCTGCGGGTCTCGGCGAAGCTCGCGAACGCGACCAGGCCGATCGCGTCGTCGGGCCGGCCGTCGAGCTTGCCGCCGCCGAGCACGAAGCGCTCGAACGTCTGCTTGACCGCGTCGAGCCGGGTCAGCTCGCGGCTGCGCTCGGAGAGATCGAGCGCGCGCATCGAGCCCGAGACGTCGACCGCCATCATGACCGCGATTCCGTCGCGGCGCACCCGCGCGCCGCGGTCGCCGGCGCGCGGCCCGGTCAGCGCGATCGCGAGCGCGGCGACGCCGGCGGCGATCAGCGCATCGGGCACCCACGCCAGGCGGGTGCGCCAGGTGTGGCCGCCGAGCGGCAGCGCGCGCAGCGACGAGAACACCACGCGGCCGGCCGAGCCCCGCGCCATCAGGTACGCCGGGATCGCGAGCAGCGCCGCGAACACCAGCCACGGGTGCGTCGGCTCGACGTGAAATCGTCCGTAGATCCACTGGATCGCGCCCTCCACGTCACGCCGCCTTTCCGTGGCCGGAGGGCCGACGCGCGACCGCGACCGCGATCGGCTCGCGCAGCCGGGTGTCCTCGACGAAGCCGCGCGCCGCCTTGAGCGTCGCGAGCGACTCCTCGGCATCGGGCCGGTAGCCCGCGAACTTCACGCGGTCGCAGCGCTCGAGGAACAGCGTGAGCAGCGTGCGGTGCTCGCCGGTCAGCTCGGGCCGCGCGGTCGCGACCTGGAGGAACTCCTCGGTCGTCAGCTCGGGCGCGCGGATCTCGTAGCGCTGCTCGAGGTAGCGCCGGACGATCGACGACAGCTCGACGAACCACGCATCGGCCGCGGTGTCGTCGGGCGGCCCGCGCTCCTCGAGCGCGCGCAGGTGCGCGACCGCATCGTCGTAGGCCGAGCGCTGCTTCTCGATCCGCCGCCGCGCCCGGTACGCGCGGTAGCCGAGCACCGACCCCGACGCGAGCACGGCGAGCGCGCTCGCGATCCCGAGCACCGTCAGCCAGCCGATGCCGCCGACGTCGGGATCGAGCTCACCGACGGCGGCCTTGAGCTGCGCGGTCGCCGCCTCGGTCGCCATCGGGGCGATCTCGAGCGGCACCTCGTCGGTCAGGATCTCCTGCGGCCTGGCCGCATCGCCGCCCGAGCCCTTGCGCGCGTCGGTCATCTCGAGCCGCAGCGGCGGGATGCGCTGGCGGCCGCTCGACGGCGCCTCGAGCGTGTAGGTCTGCTGGTGGAGCTGGCCGCCGTCGGGCCGCCGCTGGGTATCGCGCGTGAACCCGACGACGTGGAACCGCCCGAGCCGCTGATCGCCGGCCTCCTGGAAAGGTGCATCGATGCTGACGCCGGCGGGCGCCTCGACCTCGAGCCGCACGTACACCGGATCGGCGAGCGTGGGCTTGGCCGGCCAGACCTTCACCGTCGCCTTGACCGGGCCGACCTCGGTGGTCTTGGTGATCGCATCCTTGGTCGGCGCGATCGGCGCGGCAGCGGTCTCGGGCTCGGCGGCATCGCCGCTGCAGCTCGCCGCCAGGGTCAGCGCAAAGCCGGCCACGCAGGCCGCGGCCAGGTACATCGTGGAGCGGTGGTTCGTCATCGCCTTAGCCGTCTTTCGCGTTCGCGGAAGAACTTGAGCAGGGGATCAACCATCGAGCCCGACGCATCGAACACGACGAGGTCCATCCCCGTCGCGCGCAGCTGATCGCGCAGCACGTCGGCGCGATCGCGCGCGCGCATCGCCAGCTCGCTGCGAAATCCCGAGGACCGGGTGTCGACCAGCCGCAGCTGCCCGGTCTCGGCGTCCTCGAGCGTGACCAGCCCGGCGGGCGGCATCGCGGCCTCGCGCGGGTCGGTGATCAGCGCCGCGACGACGTCGTGCTTGCGGTTGGCGTGCCGCAAGACTTGCAGGTAGCCCTCGTCGAGGAAGTCCGAGATCAGGAACAGCACCGCGCGGCGCGGCAGCACCTGGCGGCAGAACTCGAGCGCGGCGGCGATGCTGGTCGAGCGCCGCGGCTCGGCCTTGGTGCGCGCCGCGAGCCTGGCGAACCACCGCCGCACCGTGCGCGGCAGCTCGAGCATCAACCCGCGCGGCGCCGGCTCCGACGCTCCCACGGGGGGGACCCTCCCCGCAGGGTGATTCCGATCCTCGCTTCGCAGCGGACCGGAATCGATCGATCCGGGTCGGGTCTCATCCTTGCCGCGCGCCAGCACCTCGCGCACCACGCGCAGCGCGTGCTTGCCGCCCTTGCGCGGCGGGATGTAAAGGTCGGCGCCGCCGTGAAAGAGCAACATGCCGACCTTGTCGCCGTTCTCGACCGCGCTCATCGCGAGCAGCGCGGACAGCTCGACCGCGGCCTCGAGCTTGCTGCGCCGGCCCGAGCCGAAGTCCTGCGATGCGCTGACGTCGACCAGGAGCATGACGGTCAGCTCGCGCTCCTCGACGAAGCGCTTGACGTGCGGCTCGCCGGTGCGCGCGGTGACGTTCCAGTCGATCGCGCGCACGTCGTCGCCCGGCACGTACGGGCGGACCTCGTCGAACTCCATGCCGCGGCCCTTGAACACCGATAGATAGGCGCCGGCCATGACGTCGGACACCTGCCGGCCGGTAACGAACTGGATGCGCTTGACGGCTTGCGCGATCTCGGCGGGAAGCATCGCTACTCCTCCGGGCCTACGGGACCGGGACGTTCTCGAGGATCTGCGCGATCACGTTGTCGGTTGTCTTGCCCTGCGCCTCGGCCTCGTACGAGACCAGGATGCGGTGGCGAAGCACATCGTGCGCGATCGTCTTGACGTCGTGCGGAGAGATGTAGCTGCGGCCCGACAGCAGGGCCTGCGCCTTGGCGACCTTGACCAGCGCGATCGACGCGCGGACCGATGCGCCGTTGTCGATCAGCGGCGCGAGGTTCGCCAGGTTCGAGGCCTTGGGGTCGCGCGTGGCGGCGACCAGGTCGACCGCGTAGCGCTTGACCTTGTCGTCCACGAACACCTGGCGCGCAACCTCGCGCGCGGCGAGGAGCTCGTCGATGGTCAGGACCTTGCTGGCGGTCGGCTCGGCGCCTGCGCCCGCCATCCGGTCGATGATCTTGACCTCGTCGTCGCGCGACGGGTAACCGACCTTGACCTTGAGCATGAAGCGATCGAGCTGCGCCTCGGGCAACGGGTAGGTGCCCTCCTGCTCGATCGGGTTCTGGGTCGCGAGCACGAGGAACGGCTCGGCGAGCCGGAACGTCTGATCGCCCAGCGTGACCTGCTTCTCCTGCATCGCCTCGAGCAGCGCCGACTGCACCTTGGCCGGCGCGCGGTTGATCTCGTCGGCGAGGATCAGGTTGCCGAACACCGGGCCCTTGCGGACGGTGTAGGTGCCTTCGCGCGGGTTGAAGATCTGCGTGCCGACGACATCGCCGGGCAGCATGTCGGGCGTGAACTGGATGCGCGAGAACGTGCCGGCGACCGCGTCGGCGAGCGTCCGGATGACGAGCGTCTTGGCGAGCCCGGGCACACCTTCGAGCAGGATGTGCCCGCCGGCGAGCAGGCCGAGCATCAGACGATGCAGCATGTCGTCCTGGCCGACCAGGACCTTGCCGACCTCGGCCTTGAGGGTGGCAAACCGACCTTGAAACTTGGCGACGTCTTCGGTGAGTCGATCCGACATGAGGAGCTGACCTGTGCCTTTGGGAGCGGCCGGAGCAAACCGCCCGGCTCGCGGCGTGTCAACCGGCGGAACCTCCTCCTCATTCCCTCCAGGCCCCGCGATGCGACAGCTGCGGCGCGGGCATGTGACGTCGCGCCACCGCGTGCGACGTGCGGTTTCGGCGACTTGCCTTCATACAGTGCTGGCATGCCGCGTGATGCGCCCGACCTTCGCGACAGGGAGGCCTCTTCTAAAGGAGCGGCATGTCGAAATTTCTTGGAGCGTCTATCGGAGCATCGTTTGGAGCATTGATGTTGGCTGCCTGCGCCTCCGGAGGCGCAGGGCTCGATCGCGAAGCGAGCCCTCACGCGCGCGCCCGGTTCGAGGGCACCACGGTGGACAGCGATCCGGCGTTCCCGATCGCCCGCAATCCCAAGCTACCCAGTGCAGATCGCCTCACCAGCGCGATCTGGGCCCAGCTCGATGGGGTCGCCTCGGTCGGCGTGCATCTGTGCGTGGCACCCGACGGGCATGTCCAGACGGTCTCGGTGGTCCGCGGCTCGACGCTCGCCGCGTTCGATGCCGCCGTGAAGCGCGATGTCACAGACTGGCAATTTTCAGGAATGCCTGGATCGAGCTCGTTTGCGTCGAGCCTGCGCACCTGCGAGCTCGCCACGATCACGTATCGTCCTCGCCGGTAAAACAACGTCACACCTTGATTACGATGCTTGACCTCGAGTGATGTCTGCGCGAGAGTGACGCCACAGGAGACGTACCCATGAGCAGCACCCACCGCCCGCGCAAGTTCCGTCCGACGATGAAGCGCATCGTCGACGATGGCGCTGCCCGCGGTGGGCGAGGCTCTTGTAGCTGACTCGAGCACACTCCTCCCCCGCGGGCTCCCTGGTCAAATGACCCCGGAGCCCGTTTTCGTTTCAGCGACGACAGACGGGCTCTCAGGCAGCAGTTGGTATGCCGTGCGCATGCGGCACGGCGATCGAGGCGGTCATGTCAGTCCTACCTGGTTCGTCTAGTTCTCCTTCTCTTGATTGGATAGAGCGCCCTGGTCGCGAGCTACTCCGGCTCGCCTGGCCGATCACGGTGTCGATGGTCTCGTTCTCGGCGATGACCCTGACATCCACGGCGTTCGTCGCGCACATCGGCTCCGATGAGCTCGCGGGAGTCGGTCTCGGGGGCGTGGTCGGGTTCGCATTCGTGTGCTTTGGCATCGGCGTTCTGCGCGGCGCGAAGACGCTCGTGTCGCAAGCGGTGGGCGCGGATCGGCGCGATCGGATCCCGGAGCTGCTCGGTGCCGCGGTCGCGCTCGCGATCGGGCTCGGCGCCATGGTGACCATCGCCGGTCAGCTGGTCGCGCCGCTGCTCGTCGCGTTGTCGGCGTCGCCGCGCGCAGGTCACTTCGCCGCGCAGTACCTCGCGATCCGCTCGCTCGGCGCGATCCTGGTGCTGCTCTACGCGGCGCTGCGCGAGGCGCGCTACGGCCAGGGCGACACCCGTGCACCGATGCGCGCCTCGCTCGCCGGCAACGCAGTCAACATCTCGCTCGACGCGCTGTTGATCCTCGGCCTTCACTGGGGCATCAAAGGCGCGGCGCTGGCGACGATCTGTGGCAACGCGACCGAGCTGTCTGTGCTCGCGTGGCCGATGCGGGGAGCGCTGCGCAACCTCGTGGTCCGGCGCGGCGCGATGCGCGATGTGTGGGCGCAGGGCGTGCCCAATGGCCTGCAGTTCGTGATGGAGGTCGGCTCGTTCCTGATCCTCACCGTGATGGTCGCGCGGATGTCGGCGATCGATGGCGCCGCACATCAGATGGTGCTGCACCTGGTGAACGTGTCGTTCCTGCCGGCGCACGCGCTCGCCGAGGCGGCCGCGGTGCTCGTCGGGCAAGCGGTCGGCGCCAACAAGGACGCGCTGGTGTCGCGGGTCGCGAGGCGGACGTTCGCGATCGGCGCGAGCTACGCCATGCTGTGCGTCGTGGTGTACGCCACACTCGGTGCGATGATCACCGATGCGATGGCCGCCGGCGATGCCGCGCTCGCGGCGCGCGCGACCATGCTGGTCCACGTCAGCCTGGCGTTCCTCGTCGCCGATGCGGCCAATGTGATCGCGCGCGGCGTGCTGCGCGGCGCGAGCGACGTGCGCTACGCGGCCATCGTCGGGATCGCTACCTCGTGGCTCACCACGCCGCCGCTGGCATGGGCGCTCGGCATCGGGTGTGGCCTGGGGGCGGTCGGCGGCTGGATCGGCCTCGCGGTCGAGATCATCGTCGGCGCGAGCCTGTTCTGGTTGCGCGTCATCCGCGGCGGCTGGAAGCCCGCGGCTGCCGCGGCGCGGCGATCGATGGCCGGCGTCGCGGTGTGATGCATCGGCCCGCGCGCTGGATCGCCGACGCGGCACCCTCGGTGATCGAGGGCTGCTGCTGCTATGGTTGCTCGATGAGAGCTGCCGGGATCCTCGCTGCTGCCGCCCTGTCACTGACCGCGCTCTCCGCGCGCGCCGATACCGCCAAGGCGTGGAGCGCGGCCAAGGCGGGCCTGCCCGCCGACGCCAAGGTCGTGCTCGCGATCGACTTTGCGGCGCTGCAGAAGACCCAGGTGTTCGCCCAGGTGTGGCCCAAGATGCTCGAGCGGTTCGACGCCGCCAAAGTGCTCGATGCGATGAAGGCCGACTGCAAGCTCGACCCGATGGCCATTGTCCAGGGCGCGGTGATCGCGATGGCCGACGGCCAGCGCGAGGGCGCCGCGTACGTCGCGATCGCAGGCGCCGACAAGGCCGCGCTCTCGGGGTGCCTGTCGCGCGAGATGGAGAAGCACGGCGACAAGCGCGCCAAGGTCACCGTGAAGCAGGACGGCAACATCACGCAGGTCACCAACGGCACCGACAGCATGTTCCTGGGCTGGGTGTCCAAGGACGTCGTCGTCGTGCCGCTGACCAGCAACGACAAGGCGACGGTGGTCAAGTGGATGTCGGGCAAGGGCGCGCTCGGCAAGACCTCGGTCGGCAAGACGCTCGCCAAGGTCAACACGTCGGCGGCGCTGTGGGGCGCGGGCGAGGGCAACGACGAGCTCCAGCCGGGCGTGACGGTGAAGGGCGGCTACGGCTCGGTGTCGTTCGCCAAGGGCAACGTCGACGCCAACCTGCACGCGACCGCAGGGAGCGCCGCGCAGGCCAAGACGATGGCCGAGTCGACGCAACAGCAGCTCGACAGTGCGCGCAATACCCCGCTGCTGCCGCCGTCGCTCGGCCTGATGCTCCAGGCGGTCACGATCGTCGCGGTCAACGAGGAGGTGGTGATCAAGGCGAACGTCGTCGAGAAGGACCTGGTCAGCGCGCTCTCGCTCGCGCTCGGTGCGTTTTAGATGTCCGACGACATGAAGCACAAGGCGGCGCGCGCCGCGCTCGACGAGCTGCCGGCCGACGGCGTGATCGGCATCGGCAGCGGCTCGACCGCGCGGCTGTTCATCGCGGCGCTCGGCGAGCTGGTCGCGGCCGGCCGGCGCTACAGCTGCGTGCCGACGTCGGAGGCCAGTCGCACGCAGGCACAGGAGCTGGGCATGCAGCTCCTGCCCGACGACGGGCCGTGGGACATCGCGGTGACGGTCGACGGCGCCGATGAGGTCGACGACGAGCTCAACCTGATCAAGGGCGGCGGCGGCGCGCACACGCGCGAGAAGATCGTCAACTTCGCGACGCGCAAGAACGTGATCATCGTCGATGGCTCCAAGCGGTCGCGCCGGCTCGGCGAGCGCTGGGCGGTGCCGGTCGAGGTGCTGCCGTTCGCGCACCTGGCGACGCGCGCGCACCTCTCGCGGTTCGGCGCACCGGCGCTGCGCACGGTGGGCGGCGCGCCGTATCGCACCGACGCCGGCAACGCGATCTACGACGTCGCGTGCGGGCCGATCGCGGACCCGGGCGCGCTCGATGCCGCGCTACGCGCGATCCCGGGCGTCGTCGAGACCGGGCTGTTCATCGGCCGCGCCGATGTCGTGCTGGTCGCCCGCGACACCGGCATCGAGCGCCTCACGCGCGGCTGACGGCGGCTACTTTTTCGGCTCGGGGGTGGTCGGGCCAGGGGCTGCGATCGGGGCTGCGGCAGGGGCTCCGGCAGGGGCGGGCGCTGCGGCGGGCGGGGTGGCCTTGGCCGGCTCGGCCTTCTCGACGGGCGGAGCCGCTTCGGCCTTGCCGTTCTCGAGCTTGGCCGTGTCGGTGCCCAGCGAGGCCGGCAGCGGCGGCAGCTCGTTGATCGCCGGCATCAGCGCGATCTCGATCCTGCGGTTCTTCGCGCGGTCCTTCGAAACCGGATCGGATTCGCCTGCGCCGGCTGGCAGGAGGTTCTTGGGATCCATGCCAGCCTGCTCGAGGAACCGCGTCACGTTGAGCGCGCGCGCGATCGACAGCTCGAGGTTGTCCTTGTAGGGGCTGGTCTTGAGCGGCATGTCGTCGGCGTGGCCGACCACGAGGAAGCGGCGCTCGGGGAAGCGCTTGAGCGTGATCCCGACCTCGAGCACGGCGAGCTCGCCCGGCTTGGACAGCTCGGCGATCCCCGACGGGAACAGGACCTCCGAGGGCATCGACAAAACGAGGCTGCCGCGCCGCGCGGTGACCTTGAGCTGCCCGGTGTCGATCATCTTGGCGAACTGGCGCTGGATGTCCTCGACGGCGGCGACTCGCTTGTCGGTCTCCGCGCGCTGCGTGCGCAGCTGCGCCAGCTCGTCCTTGGAGGCATTCATGTTGCCCGACATCGCGGTGAGCTGGGTCTCGAGCTCGCTGCTCTTCTTGATCGCGTTGTCGAGCGCACCGATGCAATCGGTCTTCTTGGTGGCGGCATCGGCGGCCTCCGCCTGCGCCTTGCCGAGCTTGGTCAAGCAGGTGCTGGCGTCGTCGCTGGTGGCGTTGGCGCGCTGGCGAAACTGCCACGTGTAATAGCCGCCGGCGACGGCCGCTGCGGTCATGACGATCGCGAATAGCCAGAGCCGCCAGGGGAAGCGCCGGTGCCTGGGGGGTTTCCCGGGCCTGCCGATGTCGTCGGTGTCGAGCTGAGGCATGCAGATCCTCCAGTTGACTAAGCTAGCGCCCCGATCCTCCTGCGTCAGGGGACCGAGGTGAGCTTGTGTGCCGAAGCGTGGGATGCCGCCTGTGCGTCGTCGCGCGGTGTCAGCGAGTCGGCCGACAGGGTCTCCGTATAGAACGCCTCGCCATCCTCGCCCAGCGCGGTGAACGTCAGCTGGTCGCCGTCGACGTCGATGATGCCGGCGTTGTAGCGCACGGCACGGAACACCACGCCCGCGGTCGCGCGCGGCGGCGAGCCGAGTCCGCGCGCGAGCGGGCCGACCTGCATCTCGCGGATGCCGAAGGCGTGGCGCTGGGCCGCGAACCAGTGCTGATCGGCGCTGATGAACAGCACGCCGGGCACGCCGACGAGCGCGGTGAGCAACGCATCGCGCTCGGTCTTGAAGCCCACCCAGTGGTCGGTGCCGTCGCCGTAGTCGAGCGCGACGCTGGTCAGCACGAGCTTGAACGTCGCCGTGCTGCGGATGACGCCGTCGACGAGCCACGTGTGCTGCTCGGCGCCGAGCATGGTCTTGCGCTCGTCGTCGGGCGCGGCGTTGGCGCTGCGGAATCGCCGGCAGTCGAGCAGGAAGCATTCGAGGTGTGCGCCCCAGCGCCAGCTGCGGTAGCGGATGTCGCCGGCCCCCTCGGCGCGCTGCGGGAAGAACTCGTCCCAGACCTGCATCGCGGCGGCGTATCGCTCGGGCTCGGCGGCGACGAACCGCGCGTCCCAGTCGTTGCGGAACTCATGGTCGTCGTAGATCGCGTAGAGGCCGGATGCGGCGAGCATGCGCTGCACGGGCGGATGGCTGCGCAGCTGGACGTGGCGCTCGCGGTACTGCGCGACCGTCTGCGCCGGTGGGCCGTTG
>DATIPJ010000568.1:0-1567 GCA_035472155.1 Kofleriaceae bacterium | reverse complement strand
CTTCGCGCCCATGATCGCCTTCAGCGAGGGGTAGCGCGGCTCGTTGATCGCGTCACCGACCGAGATCACGGCGGGCAGCTTGATCTGCACCGTGTCGTAGCCGTACTCGGCCTGGCGCTCGCAGCGCAGCGCCTCGGACTCGACGTCCATCTTGATCACCTGCGTCAGCGACGGCATGCCCAGGTGCTCGGCCACCACGGCGCCGATCGTGTAGCACTCGCCGTCATCGGACTGCTGGCCGAGCAGCACCAGATCCGGGCTCTCGCGCTGAAGCGTCTTGGCCAGTGCGTAGCCGGTCGCGGCCACGTCAGAGCCGGCCACGACCTCGTCGGCGAGATGCACCGAACGGTCGGCGCCCAGCGAGACGGCCTTGTGCAGCGCACGCACCGCGCTCTCGGGGCCCATCGTCACGGCCACGATCTCCTCGACCGGGACCGTTCCGCCCTCCTTGATCTGCATCGCAGCCTCGATGGCGTGCGTGTCATACGGGTTGAGGTTCTTCTCCCCGCTGCGGTCCATGCGCCCCGTCGAGGGATTGATTTTCTTCTCGACGGCGGCGTCCGGGACCTCCTTCACCAGGACGCATATCTTCATTCTCAGGTAACTCCTTGGGGTCTGTTGGCCGCGATTCTACTCCGTTTCCCGGTTGACTGACGAGTCAATCAGGCGCGGGCAGCGGTTGCTTCGCGGATGAAATCCACGATCGCCTGCGTGGGCGCGCCCGGAGTGAAGACCTCCGCCACGCCCAGATCCTTCAGCTCTGGGATGTCCTCCGCCGGGATCGTCCCGCCGACGGTCACCACGACATCGTCGATGTCCTGCTCGCGCAGCAGCGCGACGACACGCGGCACGAGCGTCATGTGCGCACCCGAGAGGATCGAGAGCCCGACTGCGTCGGCGTCCTCCTGTATCACCGTCTCGACGATCTGCTCCGGCGTCTGATGCAGACCGGTGTAGATCACCTCCATGCCGGCGTCACGCAGTGCGCGGGCGATGATCTTCGCGCCGCGGTCGTGCCCGTCGAGCCCGGGCTTGGCGACGACGACGCGGATCTTGCCTTGGGTCGGGCTGGACATCTCTCCCCCTCAGCCTATGCGTGCGGGCCATCGCGCGCTGCCACGTGTCGCTCGCGCGCCCGAGCGCGGCGCGCGCACCGCGCGCCCGAGCCCGCCCAGCGCGGCCACCGCGCCAAGTGCCGCGAGCACCTTCAGGCGCTGGCCGAGGCGGTCGAGGTGCAGGACCTCCCAGCCCTCGTCGACCGCGATGCGCCGCAGTTCGGCGTCGGGATTGACGACGACCGGCTGACCCACGGCGCGCGGCTTGTCCGTGAGCATCTTGGTCAACTCCGCGATGGATCCCGCTGACGCAGCGCCCGCCTCCGCCAGCGCCTCGCGCGGCTTGGCGTTGGTGTCGAACACCACACAATGGTGCCCCGCCTTCATCAGGCGGCGAGAGATATTGCCGCCCATGCGGCCTAATCCAATGATGCCGATCTGCATTTCCATCACTCCTTGTGACAATGGGCTATTCGAGCGCCGCATCCACTGCGCGCGACAACTTCTCCAGG
>DATIPJ010000567.1:0-3711 GCA_035472155.1 Kofleriaceae bacterium | reverse complement strand
ACCCTGCATGCCGACTTCGTCACCGGGCAAACCTCCTGCGGGCCGTTTTCTGCGTCGCACAACGCGTTCCAGTTCAACGACTCGAGCCACATCCAGCAGTCGTTCACGATTCCCGCGGACATGACGAGCCCGAGCTTCAACCTCACGTTCATGCTCGACTTCAACGCTCCGTTCGTCCACGGAGGCCAGAACTACATCGTCGCGGAGGTCTTCGACCAGGACGGCACGCCCCTGCGCTACTTCCGGTACGATGGCACGATGGCGAATCTCGCGTGCGAGCGAAAGGATCTGGACATCACGCGCGATCTTGCGGGTCACACGATTCTGGTTCGTTTCACCACCCAGCGGCGCGATGCGACCGCATTCATCCGCGTGTGGGGCGTTGCGTTCTTTCAGGGGCCGCTCTGAGGGGCAGCGATCCGTCAGTGGCGGAACACGCCCCATGATGTCGTGCCGCGGACCGGCGCGGTGTACGCGGCCGACAGCGCGATCGCGAGAACCGTGCGCGTATCGCGCGGATCGATGATGCCGTCGTCCCACAGGCGCGCCGTCGCGAAGTAGGGATCGCTCTCCTTCTCGATCATGGTCTCGGTCATCGCCTTCATCACGCCGAGCTTCTGCTCGTCGACCGCCTCGCCGCGCTTGGCGGCGGCGTCGCGCTGGATGATGTCGAGCACGCCGGCGAGCTGCTTGCCGCCCATCACGGCGATCCGGTGGTTGGGCCAGGTGAAGAGGAAGCGCGGCAGGTAGGCGCGGCCGCACATCGCGTAGTTGCCCGCGCCGTAGCTCGCGCCGGTCATGATCGTGATCGCCGGGACCGTCGAGTTCGACACGGCGTTGATCAGCTTGGCGCCGTGCTTGATGATGCCTTCCTGCTCGTACTGCCGGCCGACCATGAAGCCGGTGATGTTCTGCAGGAACACGAGCGGCACATCGGCCTGGTTGCACAGCTCGATGAACTGCGCGCCCTTCTGCGCGCTCTCCGAGAACAGGATGCCATTGTTGGCGAGGATGCCGATCGGATAGCCGTGCAGGTGGGCCCAGCCGCAGACGAGGGTCGTGCCGTAGAGCGGCTTGAACTCCGAGAACCGCGAGCCGTCGACGATGCGCGCGATGACCTCGCGCTGATCGAACGGGACCTTGACGTCGGGCGAGGCGATGCCGAGCAGCTCCTCGGGGTCGTAGCGCGGCGGCTCGATCGCCCGCGGCGCCGGCTCGGCGGCCTTGCGCCAGTTGAGGTGGGCGACGATCTCGCGGCCGATCCGGATCGCGTCGCGCTCGTCGCGCGCCAGGTAGTCCGACACGCCCGAGACCCGCGAGTGCATCTCGGCGCCGCCGAGCTGCTCGTGGTCGGTGACCTCGCCGGTCGCCATCTTCACCAGCGGCGGACCGGCCAGATAGACCTGGGCCTGGTTCTGCACCATGACGACGTAGTCGCTCATCCCCGGCAGGTAGGCGCCGCCCGCGGTCGAGCTGCCGAACACCAGGCAGATCGTCGGGATGCGCGACTGCGAGCGCCGCGTCAGGTCGCGAAACCCGCGCCCGCCCGCGACGAAGATCTTCGACTGGTTCGGCAGGTCCGCCCCCGCCGACTCGATCATCGAGATCGAGGGCAGGCGGTTGTGCTCGGCGATGTCGCTGAGCCGGCCCGACTTCCACGCCGTCATCTCGCTGACCGCGCCGCCCTTCACCGTCGACTCGCTCGCGGTGATCAGGCACTCGACCCCCGAGACCCGGCCGATGCCGCCGACCAGGCCCGCCCCCGGCGTGTGGCCCGGGACATCCTTGCCGGCGAGCGGGCACAGCTCGAGGAAGTACGAGTCGCGGTCGAGCACCAGCTCGACGCGTTCGCGCGGCAGGAGCTTGCCGGCCGCCTTGTGCCGGCTGTTGTACTTGTCGCCGCCGCCCAGGGTCGCCTCGTGAAGCGCCCCCGACAGCTTGACCACGGCCGCGCGGTTGGCGGCATCGTTGGCGCGAAAGTCGTCGGCGCGCGGGTCGATGCGCGTCGCGATCACGGGATACGGCTGAGCGGTGGGTGCCGATGACACGGGCGCACGTTACCCTGGAAAATCCAGCGCTGTCGCGACGGACTGCCCATCGCAGTGTAGGCTGTGCGAGTCATGGCCAATGTGATCGAAGAAGCCAAATCAGGACGCGCCAGCTGCCGGACCTGCAGGAAGGCGATCGCAAAGGGCGAGCTGCGGCTCGGCGTCGAGGCCCAGACCCAGTTCAGCGATACGCCGAGCATGCAGTGGCACCACCTGCTGTGCGCCGCGCAGAAGCTGCCCGACGAGCTCAAGCCGGCGCTCGCCGAGTACGCGGGCGACATCCCCAACCGCGCCGAGATCGACGCGGCCCTCGCCGACTCGGCCAAGAAGGCCGCCGGCAAGCCCGCCGCGTTCCCGTACGTCGACAAGGCGCCGACCGGCCGCGCGCGCTGCATGCAATGCGGCCAGTCGATCGACAAGGGCGCGTTCCGCGTCGCCGTCGAGCGCGAGCTCGAGATGGGCGCCAACGTCACCCGCGGCGCCGGCTACCTGCACCCGCGCTGCGTCACCGGCAACCTCGAGAACATCGGCGGCTCGCTCGACGACGTGATCGAGGGCGTGCGCGCCAACTCCAAGCTCACCGAGGGCGAGCTCGACGGTGTGATCGCTGATCTTGAACAGGGCGAACAGGGCAGCGCGGGCGGCACGGGCGGCGTCGCCCCCGCCGAGGGCGCGTAGGCGAGCGAATGCGGGCTCATCACCGATCGGTGTGCGGCCCTCCGAACGTGACGCCGACCGAGACGCGCCAGTGGCCGAAGTCCTTGGGGTAGGTCGCGCCGGCCGTGCTCTCGTCGACGAACGCGTGGAGGTAGCGCGCGTCGACGCGCAAGCCGATCCAGCGGGTAAGCGCGTGCGTCACGCCGATGCCCGCATTGACGGCGAAGTCGAGCGCGCGGTGATCGAAATCGTCGACGTCCGGGCCGTGGGCGATGCCCTTGAAGACCTCGTAGACCACGCCGACGCCGGTCGTCGCGTACGGACACCATGTCCCGGCCGCGCCGCGAAGGCAGTAGGGGACGACGATGTTGCCCGAGGCGAGCGCCGCGCTCGTGTTCAGGTCGACACCCATCGGCTGCCGCGAAGCAACATCCTCGTCGCGGAAGAAGTGGCCATGAAGCTCGCCGTCGAGCTCGAGACCGATCCGGCCGCCGAAGTAATAGCCAGCCTGTGCGCCGAGACCGAGGCGGCCGCTCTGAACGTCACCGGCGACGTCGTTATCGATGTACAGCGTGGCTGCGACCTGCGCATGCGCCGGCGCAACGCCTGCGGCGGCGAACATGAGGATCGAGAGCGACCTCATGGTGCACGCCTCCCACAACCGTTCCACCGGGTATCGCGGTCGAGCGCGACCATGAGACCAGCGCCGAGGGAGATCGGATGGAGCTCGCCGATCTCCTTGATGAACTGCACGAACGGCGACACGACCCCCAAGTCGAAGCACGTCCCGGCGACCAGGTTCATGCCGAGACGATTGCCGTTGCTGTCAACACCGGACGGGCTCTCGGGGCCGGGCCCGCTCTCCTTGAACGAGAACGCGGTGACGTCGAAGCCGATCCCGACATACGGATTCACGTGTTCGAGCGGTACAGCGAGATAGTACAGCGCATTGACGCTCACCTTGTAGAGCGTCATCTTGTCGTCGAAAACGTAGTCGAACGTGGGA
>DATIPJ010000566.1:0-3467 GCA_035472155.1 Kofleriaceae bacterium | reverse complement strand
CGACGATCATCTCGACGCGCGCGTTGTCGAGTGTGCCCGCACATGCGTCGGCCCACGCGACGATCGTGGCAGCCAGGATGTGCCACGCCGCGGCCTCGGACAGCTCGAGCACCGTGCTCGCGAGCACGCGGACCTCCGCCGGCGGATCGCCGCGCAACATCCGGTAGCGCGCGACGTGCACGCGCGCCGCTCCGAGGAAGAATCCATCGCCCGACAGCTCTGCCATCTCGAGCACGCGGACGGCCTGGGCAAAGCCGCCTTCCGGGTCGCCACCGGCCCAGTTGACGAACGCCAGGAAGCTGAGGAGCATGCCGTCGCGATTCGTCGGCCCGAGGATGCTCGGGTTCACCGGATCGAACGGGATCGGGACCGCGATCAGCTGGGTGAGCAACGCCTTCGCGGTTGCGAGCTGCCCTCGCCACGCGAGCATCACCGCGCGGGACAGCCCGGCGAATCCGATCACATCGGGTGCGAGCTGCGTGGTGCGCGCGATCGCGTCCACCTCGTCGAGGATGTCGGACGCGCGACGATACTGCGCGAACGTGGTGCAGCGAAAGCTGAGGTTGACGAGCGCGCGTGCCAGGGGCAGTGGATCGTTCGCCGCTCGAGCGAGCGCGACCATGCGCTCGAACATCTCGAACGGCTGCGCCATCGGCACGATCACGCGGAAGCCGAGCTGCGACAGGTGACCGAGCACCGCGAGCTCGAGCTTGTCGCGTTCGGCGCCCGCTGGAATGCGAACCAGGAGCGAGCGCGCGCGCTGCGATAGCTGCAGCGCATCGGCGCTCGCGAATCGCCGCTCGTTTCGCTCGGCGGCGAGCATGTAGAACGCGACGGCGCGCGTGGCGACGTGCGCGCGGTCGAAGTGCATCGCGAGCACGTGTGCGACCGGGCTCGGATCGCCGAGATACGCGCGCTCGAGCCGCTCGGCAACCAGGCGGTGCCAGACCTGACGGCGCACGGGCGAGGCGCGCTCGACACAGACCTCCTGGACGAGCGCATGCCGGAACGCGTAGCGGGTATGGACCACCCCGTCGGGCCACTCGTCGGCGCCCTCGCGCCGCAGGAACAGCTGACGGCGAGCCAGCCAGTCGCACCACTCGTCCACAGCTTCGGCCGGTGCGTCGAGTGCGGCCGCCACCAAGGCCGTGGAGAAGTCCTGGCCGATGACCGACGCGGCCTCGAGCGCACGCTGCTCGTCGCGCGTCAGCCGATCGAGCTGCATGTCGATGAGCTGGCGAACGCTATCCGCTCGATGCGCGGCGAGCTCGTCGAGCGTGATGGCGAGGCTGGCCCCTCGTTCATCCTCGACGATCATCTCGCGACGCGCTAGCTCGTCGACGAGCGAGACCAGAAACAAGGGAGTGCCACCCGTGATCGCCGTGACGGCCTGGACGAACGCGGGTGGAAGCCGATGGTGTGGGTAACGCAGCGCGAGGTAGCGCGAGATCTCGCTCTCTCCGATCTGGCCGAGCGAGATCGCGGTCGCGGCCCCGCGCGAGACGAGCGATCGCATCACGCGATTGAGCGGATGCGTGGTCGTTTGCGCCTCGCCGCTGCGCGCGGTGGCGACCACGAGCAGCCGCGCGTGGCCGCGGCGGGCGCCGAGCATGGCGAGCAGATCGAGTGTCGCCACATCGGACCACTGTAGATCCTCGTACACCAGAACCAGCGTGCGCTGGGTCGCGAATGCCTCGAAGGTCTCGACGAGCTCGCTGATCGGTTTCGCCTCACCGGCTCGGCGGGCGCGCTCTTGCAGCTCGCTGACCTTTCCTTCGGGAAGCAGATGGCTGACGTGGAGCACGAACGTCGGCGCGTACCTCGTCAGGGCGCTGAGCGCGTGCTCGCGATGCGGGCTCTGGCGCAAGCCCGAGAGCATCTCGATCACCGGCGAGTACGCCTCGGGGGTTCCGTGCTGCTCGATCGAGGAGCCGCGGAGCACGAGCACATCCTCGGGGTCGCAGCCGTCGACGAACGCGTCGACCAGCGTGGTCTTGCCGATCCCGGGATCGCCGGTCACGAAGCACATCTGTCGCTCACCGCGGTGGGCGGCCACGAGCGCCGACTGCAGGGTGGCGAGCTCGCGATCGCGGCCGACGACCATGGATTCGCCGGCGACTGCGGACCTCGCGCTCGTGGAGGCCGCATCATCGACCACGCCCGCCGCGAACCGATAGCCGCGCCCGATCACGGTATCGATGACACCGTCGCCGAGCACCTGTCGAAGCTCGTGTAGCTGCGATCGCATGGCGCTCTCGCTGACCATCGCGCCGCCCCATACATGCTCGAGCAGCTCGGCGTGCGTGACGAGCCGACCGGGGTTCGTCACGAGATAGCGGAGGATCGCGAACGGCTTCCGGCGCAATGCGACCTCACGACCGGCCTTCCACAGCCGCTCGTCGTCCGGGTCCAGCCGGAAACCTGCGAACTCCATCATGGCTCGGTTCTAACGCGTATCGCGCAAGCCGCATAAGCGAAAGTGCGCCCAGCTCCTTGCGAGCCGCCCGAACGGCCGGCGGCTTGAACAGCAAAGCGGCCAGATCACGGAGGAGATGGCCACTATCTCGCGGCGATCGTGGATGCCAATTAACCGTTCGCGACTTCAGGGGCTCAACCGATGTGGCTCGCGTCTCGATTCAGGTGCATGGGTCGCCGAGCTTGTACGTCGCGGCGCACTCGCATCTGCACTGGGCCTCGCGCGCGGGCTCTCCGCAGACCGGCATGATCATCACGCTGGCCTCTGCGGTTCGCCCCATCTGATCGACGACCGAGACCGACAGGCGGTAGAGCTCGTCGTTGATCGAGCGGGCCAGGCCGGCGCGCGGGCACCCGGGCAGGTTCGAGAAGTTGCTGAGGCCTCCGCTGACCTTCGGCGCCAGCCCGAGCGCACCGTCGTCCTCGAGCAGCACCGGGCGCTGCTCGAGCGAGATGACCTGGTCGGTCGCCGGATCGACGAGGGCAGTCCGGATGTCGAGCGGGCAACCGTCGAGGTTGTGCGCCCGGACGCCGATGAAGAACACCTTGCCGCCCTGCGGCGGCTGGATCAGCGGAACGCTGCCCGCCGGCTCGACCGGGTGAAGGCTGGCGTCCGCGGCGCGATACACGACCGAGATCTCGGGGGCCTTGTCGCGATCGCCCGCGAAGCAGCTCAGCGCTCCGGCATCGGGAAACCCGTCGCCCGCCGAGCCGCCACAGCCAGTGCCGGCCGCAACACACAAGGTCAGGCACGTGGTCGCAGCAATGCGTGATGACGTGGCCATGTCGATTCTCCCTCAGTTGCAGAAGACGTTGGTCCCGTCCACTTTCGGATAGTAATAGATGAATGCGTTGCAATGCTCGCCGACATCGGTATTACCGCCAAACGTGTAGCAACAGTCGCCTTGCTTCTCGGGGTCTTTCTGGTCGACGGTGTCACATCCATTGAGTGGCTCGTGCCAGTGATACTGGCAATCCCACCAGACGCCGCC
>DATIPJ010000565.1:0-6016 GCA_035472155.1 Kofleriaceae bacterium | reverse complement strand
CGATCGAGAGCGCCCTCGAGATCAGCGCGACGTCCTACCGCCCCGTCGCCGATCTCGAGAAGGAGCTCGCGCCCCTGCCGCCGGTGACCTGCTTCATCGGCGAGCTCGGCCAGGTGTTCCTCAACCTCATCGTCAATGCGGCGCAGGCGATGGAGGGCCAGCCGCGCGGCAAGCTGTCGGTGCGCTCGGCCGTCGACGGCGATCACGTCGTGGTCTCGGTCGCCGACACCGGCGGCGGCATCCCGCCCGAGATCCGCGAGCGGATCTTCGACCCGTTCTTCACGACCAAGGAGGTCGGCCGCGGCACCGGCCAGGGGCTCGCGATCGCGCGCTCGATCGTCGTCGATCGCCACGGCGGCTCGCTGTCGTTCGACACCGCCGCCGGCCAGGGCACCACGTTCGTGATCCGCATTCCGATCGAGGGCCCGCGCCCGCGCCCCGCCGCGGCCGCAGTCGCTTAGTCAGCTCGCGACCGAGGCGCGGCGCGCGAGCTGCGCTTCGAGCATGCCGCGGATGGTGCGGGCGAGCTCGTCGAACTGGTACGGCTTCTCGAGCACGCGATCGTGCGGGCCGACCGCATCGGTGCGCGCGAGCCGATCGGCGCTGTAGCCGGTGACGAACAGGACCGGCAGGTCGTTCCACCGCGCGCGCAGCCGGCACGCCAGCTCGGGGCCGTCGATGCCCGGCATCACGACGTCCGAGAGCAGCAGATCGATGCCCTCGCGCGCCTCCATCTGGCGCAGCGCGTCCTCGCCGTCGTGCGCCGCGAGCACACAGTAGCCGAGGCGCTCGAGGTTGCGCTGGACCAGGCGGCGCACGGCGGGCTCGTCCTCGACGAGCAGCAAGGTCTCCTGACCGGGCGCCGCGGCCGGCTTGGGCATCGCGATCACGGTGCTCGGCGTCGAGCGGCGGGCGCGCGGCAGGAACACGGTGAACGTCGAGCCGCGGCCGAGCTCCGTCTTGAGGTCGATCCGGCCGCCGTGCTGCGTGATGATTCCGTGCGCGACCGCGAGGCCGAGGCCGGTGCCGCGGCCGACTTCCTTGGTGGTGAAGAACGGCTCGAACACCGACCGCGCGGTCGCCTCGTCCATCCCGGTGCCGGTGTCGGTCACCGCGAACCGGACGTAGGTGCCCGCCGGCAGGTGGTGGCGCGTGGAGTCGAGATCGGCGATCTCGATCGTATCGACCGCGAGCGACAGCGTGCCGTGCGGGCCCATCGCGTCGCACGCGTTGATCGCGAGGTTGAGCAGCACCTGCTCGATCTGGTGGTGGTCGGCGACGACCTCGCCGGCGTCGGGCGCGACCCGCACCTCGAGCCGGATGCCGGCCTCCGCAACGCGGCGCACCATGCGCTCGACCCCGCCCAGGATGTCGGTGACCGCGATGCTCGCGCGCTCGAGGTTCTGCTTGCGGGCGAACGCGAGCAGGTCGTGGGTCAGGCCGGCGGCGCGGTCGGTCGACTCGCTGGCGTCGCGGATCGCGTCGCGAACGTCGTCGGGCATCGCGAGCTCGCTGACCGCGAGCAAGCTCATGCGGATCACGGTGAGCAGGTTATTGAAGTCGTGCGCGATGCCGCCGGCGAGCCGGCCGACCGCCTCCATCTTCTGGGCGTGGCGCAGCTGCTCCTCGAGGCGCTGGCGCTCCTCGAGCTCGTTGCGCAGCGCCGCGGTGCGCTCCTCGACCTTGCGATCGAGGCCGCGGCGCGCCTCGTCGGCCTCGGTGAGCGCCTGCTGGAGAGCGACCTCGCGCATGACGTCGCCCTTGCGCAGCTCGAGGATGCGCGCGATCGCGAACTTGCGGCTCAGGTGGACGAGGAACGCCACCGCGATGCTCGCCGCCATGACGAACAGGCTCTGCTCGAGCTCGGTGTCCGAGAACAGCACGCGCGCGACCAGGCCCCAGCCGACGAGCTCGCCGAGCGCGATCGCGACCGCCCAGCTCGTCGACATCAGGGTCCCGCACGAGCCGATGATCAGCACCGCGATGCAGAACGAGAACAGCGGATTGGCCCCGAGCAGCGCGCCGAGCGCGAGATTGCCGGTGAGCGCGAACGAGAGCGTCGCGCTGATCGCGTTGATGTTCCCCGGAGACAGCGTCAGGCGGCGGCAGACCTGGTACATCACGCACGCGATCGCCACGATGACGAGGTGACTGGCGACCAGCGGAACGCGCGTGCCCTCGGGGAAGTGCGGACCGTTCGGCGCGACCGCCGTGTAGATGCCGATCACCAGGAACAACAGCGCGATCGCAACCGTGCCGTGGCGGAGAGCCTGCTGGCCCATCCGCCCCAGGTCACGGTCGGTTCGCACGCGCGATGTCACGCCGGCCTCGAAAAGTGGTTCGGTCGTCTGCGGGACTTGTGCAGGCACCCGGTCTCAGATGGTGCTCCGAATAGCTCGCATCGACCAGTGGATCTGCGTCGCTAATGCGCGGTCCCGCGGTGGGTCAGCCTCAGAACGTCTGCGACATGCGGGCGTAGAACGACCGGCCCTTGTGGTCGTACCCCATCGGGTCGTAGTCGCCCAGCGGCGCGCCGTAGATCGACGGCGGTGCGCGATCGAGCACATTGTTGACCCCGACGGTGAGCGACGTCGTGCCCGCCACGGTCTTGACCGAGTAGCTGCCGAACAGATCGGCCTTGTACCAGGCCGCGATGTCGCGATCGGGGGCGGCCCCATTGCAGTTATTCTGATCACACTCGCGGTAGGCGCCGACATAACGGAGGACCAGCCCGGCGCCGATGCCGCTCGGGTGCTGCCACAGCGTCGAGACATTCGCGCGGACACGGGGGTTCGCGCCGAGGTCGGTGTTGTTGAGCCCGTGTAGCACCTGTGCGGTGTTGTCGAGGTCGGCCTTGAGCAGATACTGCGACTCCACCACCTCGCGGAGCCGGCCGGCCGCCCCGAGCTTGCGATCGTAAGACAGCGCGAAGTCGAGGCCGGACTTGAGCGCGCCGCCGATGTTCTGCATCGGGAGATCGATGTAGTCGATCCCGAAGCCCGCGAACGGATTGCGATGGATCTGCTCGCACGCCGACTGGACGTGTCGCGTGTAGCAGTTGGCGAACACCACATTCATCGACAGCCGCTGGATCGCATTGTCGATGTCGACGCGCCAGTAGTCGGCGGTCAGCGAGAGTCCCTTGACCTGCGGCGGCTCGATCACGATGCCCGCGGTCAGGACCTTGGCGGTCTCGGGGTCGAGGTTCGGGTTCGAGCGCGACTGCTGGCGGGTCAGCGTGGAGCCGAACGACGCGCCGGCCGGCACGCCCTGGTTCGCGCACTCCTCCGCGACGCCGGGATCGAGCGTGATCATCGCACCGCCGAGCGGCCGCGTGTCGCACGGGTCCGAGCCGGGGAGCGTGCTCGCGGCGGTGCCCTGGTACATCTCGTTGATCGCCGGTGCGCGGAACGCCGTCGAGAACGTGCCGCGAAGCGCGAACGCGTTGACCGGGCGATAGAGCGCGCCGGCCTTCCAGGTCACGCCGCTGCCGAACGTGTTGTAGCGGAACGCGCGCGCCGCGAGGCTGATCTCGAGCCACTCCGCGCCCGGCTTGCCGCTGATCGGCACCAGCGAGAGCTCGCTGAAGCCCTCGACCACGTTGTACGAGCCCTTGGTCGGCAGCGCCGAGGTCCCGGTACTGTCACCGACGGCTGTGATCGGATCGGGCGTGAACCCGCCCGCCTCGGTCCGGAAGTCGCCGCCCATCGCGATCGAGAGATCGCCGTTGTTGGGCAGCTTGAGCAGTCGGCCGTGGGCCTGCGCGAGCGTCGCCTGCTGCTGGTTGAAGCCCTTGCCGATGCCGGTGAACGTGACGTAGTTGGCGGCCGCCGGATCGATCGAGCCCTCGGGTCCGAGGATGTTCATCGGGACGCAGCCCGCGATCGGCTTGGTCGGCGTGCCGCAGGTCGGCACGCCACTGGCGTTCATGAAGCTTGGGCCGAGCGCCGTGGCGAGCCGCGACAGGATGAGGTTGCCGTGGGCCTCGACGCGCGCGTCGTTGCGCCCGTAATCGTACGACACCTCCCACTTGAAGTTGCGGAACAGCGGCGAGTCATCGGCGATCTTGCCCTTGATGCCGCCGACCGCGCGGAACGTGTCCATGTTCTCGGGGTTGCGGCGCGGGCCGAACTCGACGAGCCGGCGCTGATATCCCAGCACCGTGCCACCCAGCGGGTTGTACATGCTGTCCTTCGAGATCGGCAACGTGCCGATGAACGACTCGGCGGCGAACTGCTGCGCGCTCTTGGCGTTCGCGTAGCTGCCCTCGAAGAACATCGTGACGTCCGAGCCCAGCTTGTGTGAGCCGGTGCTGTACAGGTGGTAGCGCCTCGACGGCGTGTACAGGTAGGTCAGCGGCTGGTAGTTGTACAGATCGACCGGCGCGGTGAAGGGCCGGAAGCCACCGTTCCCGTCGCTGGTGCAGAACTGCGCGCCGCACAGATCGACCGGATCGGGCCGCCCGTCGCCGTTGGTATCGATCCCACGGGTGTTGATCCGGCCGTTGGGGACCGCCGTCGAGCCGCCCGGGATCGCGACCTTGTTGGTGAAGTCGTAGGTCATGTCGTTGGCGGAGAACGAGCGGTCGCCGGAGAAGATCGGGCGCTGATTCTCGAGCCCCGCGGAGAACACGATGTTTCCGCGCTTGTTGTCGGTGGTGTAGCCGGTGACGAAGCTCCCGTTGTACGTGAAGCCGTCTCCGCGCTCGGTGCCGCTGGTGAACAGCGTGGCCTCGCTGCCCTCGTAGTCCGACCGCGTGATGATGTTGACCACGCCGCCGACCGCGTCGGAGCCGTACACCGCGGAGGCGCCGTCCTTGAGGACCTCGACGCGATCGACGATCGCGAGCGGGATCGAATTGAAGTCGACGGAGGTGTTGGCGCCCCAGCCGCCGGGGACGACCCGGCGGCCGTTGATCAGCGTCAGCGTGCGCGCGACGCCGAGCCCGCGCAGGTTGATGCGGGTCGCGCCATCGCCGCCGAGGTTGAGCTGCGCATTGGAGCCGTTGGCCTGCGCCGGCAGCTCCTGCTGGATACTGTCGCCGAGCGTGACCTGCCCCGTCGCGTACAGTAGCTCGCGATCGAGGATGGTGAGCGGCGCCGGAGTGGTCAGCGATTTACGGCCGATCGTCGAGCCGGTGACGATGATGACCTCTTCGTGGGTCTGTTCCTCGGCGAGCTTGGCGAACTCCGCCTCGCTCAGCTCCGCAGTCGCATCCTTGATCAATGCCTGTTCCGCGGCGGCGTTCTGGCCGGTCGCAGCGGGGGTAGCCCCGTCGGTGCTCGGGGTTGCACCGGGCTCTCCGCCGGGGCTCGGCGGTCCGTTCGTCGGTGCGCTGCCGTCCGGAGATGGGCTCGCGGCCGGCGCCTGTGCGACCGGTCGAGCGATACGATTATGCAGCAATGAAGTCGCGGGCACAGGTCGCGATCGCATCTGCAGTGTCTTCGGAGCACTCACGTGGCTATCCGCGTAGGCGGAAGCCACACCGAAGACACACAGATAGAGGCAGGCGCCGACACCTCTCGTCTGAACCATGAACTACCTACTTCCAATGTCAGGTGATTGTCGAACTCGAAAAAAGCTCTGACACTACCAGTTAACAGAAGTGCATGCGATTTGTCGAGAACGGTTATCGCGCCCGAATCCCAAGCGTGAGTCGAATGACGTATTCGACCCGCTCGTTCGGGATAATTCTCAGCGGACCGCCACCACCGACGGTGCCAGGGAGTGGCAGACGGTACGAGGCAGGTAGGACAGCCGCGGTCATGTGCGCCGACCGGCCTTCAGAGCGCCGCTGATCCGGTGCGCAATTCGTCGCTACCGCTCCGTTCGTCCTGACCTGCTTCGCAGGTCCCGTCCGCTTTGCGTCCGGTCGCCGCTTCGCGTCGTGGCCGAATACGAGCACTGCAATGCTCGACGCGACATGCGTAGTCGAGACAGCGCCCGGCGCGCGTCGGCTAGCGGCCGCGGCGCGGACGGAACGCGGGCGCCTGGGCGGCCGCCGCGATCGCCTGGC
>DATIPJ010000564.1:0-8849 GCA_035472155.1 Kofleriaceae bacterium | reverse complement strand
GTGACCTGAACTACCGCCGCTTCTTCGAAGATCGTGCGTGGCCCGCAGATGTCCCCGTGAGTGTCGCCTCGGTGGCCACGGGGATGTACGCGTTCGCCTTGCGTGTCCTCAAATCCGATTCGATCGTCGGGCTCGAATCAGCAGAAGTGTCTCGATTGTTCGAGGCTG
The DNA here is from genome assembly GCA_035472155.1 of Kofleriaceae bacterium. Taxonomy (GTDB): domain Bacteria; phylum Myxococcota_A; class Polyangia; order Haliangiales; family Haliangiaceae; genus JABFXX01. The sequence continues at coordinate 8,681 of DATIPJ010000564.1, read as the reverse complement.
ATCCAGACTGGCGGAGTAATAGCAGACACTCGGTGGTTCAACGTGTGGACAAGGGGGAACGCGATGAAGGTCATCGTCACGGGTAGCTATCGCCTTCATGAGCCGGACTTCCATTTTGAGCCTGGGCGGTGGGAAGAGTTCAAGGTTGCAGCTCGCACACTGGGCAAGAACCTGGCGCAGAGCAGGCATACACTGCTGCTATCCTGGAGCAACGTGAATATGCTCTCCCAATTGGGAGCCAAGGAGAACGTACGCGGCAATCCCGCAAGCCATCCCTACTGGGAGACCGCGGACTATCACGCATTGATGGGCTACCTCGAACATGTCCAAGACAACCCAAATGGGGTCGAGAAAGCGTCGATAGTGGTATATGTGCTTGGCAAGCATCCACAGTTTCCCGGCATATACCCGTTCCCCCGACCAGCGGTTCTGGGAAATATTCAGGGACTGTTCGAGCATGCTAGCGACGACAGGCCTGAAGCGCCTCGACTCGAGGAATTTGAAGAGTCAGGCTGGATCGACCTGGAGCCACATGTGCGCTCGGGCGTTGTCTTCCTTCAACCCTATGGCCTCATCTACTCGATACAGATGCGGCAACAGATGCTGGAGCATATTGCCGATGAGACCGGCGCCACGATTGTTCTCGGCGGCGGCAAGGCCACCGAGAAAGCCGCCAAGGCTGCCCGCTCGCGCAAGAAGCTCATCGTGATCAGCCCGTATTGCGCGCGAGGAGCATTTTGCGATGTGGATCGAAGCGCTGCAATCGAACTGCCCAATCTTGCTCGTGCGATGCGTTCATTGGCCCATACTCCACCACGATCGCTGGAACAAGTGGCGGCCGAGGTGCCGCACCACCTGGGAGCACTCGCGGCAGCGGAACATCCTCCGAAGATCATCGTGGTGACCATGCGCGTTGACGAGTTTCACGGTTTCCAGCGACATCTGAGACTGAGGGCCGAGTGGACGGGCCGCAACCAGAGCTACGAGACAGGCATCTTGCAGCATGTATCCGGCCGCCCATTGCGCGTGGGACTGATCCAAGCGCGCGAACAAGGTGAGATCGCGGCACAACAGATAACGGCCAACTTGATCGAAGACACCGATCCCAGATTGATCATATTCTGCGGAATCGCGGGTGGGCTTGCGACAGCGGACTTTACGCTCGGAGATGTGATCGTCAGCACCCGGATTCACTACTTCGGGCCTGGGGCCGTTCTGGGGTCGGGAATGCTCGAGCTTGGCCAGCAGGGAGGTCCGATCACGCACGAGGCAAGCGAGCTCGTCGCCAGGATCGCGCGGCTAGTAGGCAACGGCGAGCTGGGAGACTGGAACGCAGACGCCGTTATCGGTCAGCCGCAACCAGGAATCGCGCTCAAAGCCGACAGCTTCCCCGGTGGGGTCGACGTCGAGAAGTCGTTTCATCATCACTTTGACGCAGACAACGGCCATGCCGGGCGATATCGACGCCGCAAGCCACATCCGATCGTTCACTCCAGGGCGATCGGCGGCGATGGCAACCTGATGAAGAGCGCGGCTGTCGCCGAGCAGTGGCGGTACGCCGCTCGCGATCTGGGTGCAGTCGAGATGGAATCAGGCGGCGCCTACCGCGCCTGTCAAACCAAGAGTGCGACGTATAACTTGCTTACCATTCGTGCCCTCAGCGACGTGATCGGCTTGAAGCGTGACGATGCATGGACGACATACGCTGCGTATGTCGCGGGCTCGTTTTGCTGCAGTTTCCTCAAGACGCTGCCCGAGCCCTACGCCTCGGACTTGTAACTCCTTCCCCGCCTTGTCCCCCATGCGGAGCGGACACCTCGTAGTCCTTGCCCGACACCCAATCAGTCCTGACGCCGGCAGCGCGTCATGCGGATCATTCAGAGCGCAGCGCGACGATCGGATCGACGCGCGCGGCCCGCATCGCCGGATAGAGGCCGAACACGACCCCGGCGACGAGCGAGACGCCCACGGCGATCGCGCTGATCTCGGGCGACATGGCGAGCCGCCAGCCCAGCTTGTCCTCGAACACGTAGCCGCTGAGCTCGCCCAGGGCGACGCCGAACGCGCCGCCGAGCAGCGACAGCGCGACCGCTTCGCCGAGGAACTGGAGCTGGATCGCCGACGGCCGCGCGCCGACCGCGCCGCGCAGGCCGATCTCGGTGATCCGCTGCGACACCGAGGCCAGCATCACGTTCATCACGCCGATGCCGCCGACGACCATCGCGATCCCGGCCAGGCTGAGCAGCAAGAGGAGCAGCGTCTTGCTGGTCTTGATCCGGGCCTGCAGCAGCTCCTCGGGGTGGCGGATGTTGAAGTCGTCCTCCGTGCCCGGCTCGAGGTGATGGCGCTGGCGCAGCAGCTCCGAGATCTGCGCCCGCGCGGGTGCGATCGCGTCGATCGAGCGGGCCGAGCACAGGATGTCGTCGAGCCAGGTCTGGTCCTTGCCGACGATGCGCTTCATCGCGGTGGTCCACGGCATCATGACGGTGTCGTCCTGGTCTTGCCCGGTCGCCGACGGGCCCTTGGCCGCCAGCACGCCGATCACCTCGAAGCCATGGCCCTGGATCCGCACGGTCTCGCCGATCGGATCGGCGTCGGGGAACAGCTCGCGGCGCACGGTCTCGCCGATCACGATGACGCGCGCCGCGCGCTCGGTATGATCGTCGTCGAAGAAATGGCCGCGGGCGATGTCCCAGCGCTTGATGGCCTGGTAGCTCGGCGCGACGCCGCGCCATCGGGTCTGCCAGTTGTGATCGCGGGCCACGACCTGGAAGCCGCCATCGACGTTCTCCGACACGTCCTTGATGAGCGGGATCTCGTCGCGGATCGCGTCGGCATCGCGCGCGGTCAGCGTGGTGATGCCGTGGTTGCCGGTGCGCACCCCGGCGGCGTTGCGCGAGCCCGCCTCGACCCAGACCAGGTTGTCCCCGAGCTTGTCGAGCTCGGCCTCGGACGCGGCGATGCTGGCCCGGCCCATCGCGATCACGCTGATCACGATCGCCACGGCGACCGCGATCCCCAGCATCGCGAGGCCGCTGCGCACGGCGTTGCGCGCGAGCGAGCGCAGCGACTCGATGACCAGTAGCCGGAACACGACGCGCAGAGGCATGACGGGACTACTTCGCTCCGTGCGAAGCGTCGCCGATCTCGCGTGAAGCCACCATGAATCCAGCCGGCGTTCGCAGGTCAGCCCGAGATCAGGTGCACCAGCCAGTGATAGAACGCCGCCGACGGGCCGCGCACGTGGTCGAGGTGCGCCGTGAGCGAACGCGCGCCGCAGGCGTAGGCGAGCAGGAGGCCGAAGACGAAGGCGTTCGCCGCGACGAGGAATGGCAGGCAGAACAGCCAGCCGGCCTCGCGCAGATCGGTCTGGTGGCGATGGGTCTCGGACCACGTCGACAGCGCGTGATAGGCGACGGTCACACCGAGCACGGCGCCACCAAGGACGAGGTGCTTGCCCGGCGCCCACGTGAGGACGGCGATCGCGATCAGCGACAGCGTCGGAAAGAAGTAGGGCGCGACAGCGATCAGCCAGTTGCCGCGGCCGACGTAGCGGATGTGGCCGCCGCCGCGCAAGCTCGCGCCGAACCCGACGACGGGGTGAAAGGTCGCCCAGGCGAACAGCGCATGGGTGAGCTCGTGCTCCAGCGTCGTCCAGAAGCCGATGCGGCGCGAGCCGAGCCCGAACCACAGGAGCGAGTACGCCCCGGCGCCGAGCAGGAACGGCACGCAGGTCCCGGGCGCGGCCGCGATGCCGCGGATCACGAGGAACAGCGCGTAGACCAGGCCGGGGACCAGGATCAGCGCGACGATCGCGATCGGCCACTTCAGGAGGCCGAGCAGCCGGTCGAAGATCCGCGCGATCGGGTTCACGCTGGAAGTATGGCCGATCTGGTGCGGCCTGGCGCCTAGCCGAAGCTGCGCAGGCGCGCGGCGTGGCGGCGGCTCATCGGGACCGGCGCGGCGACGCCGCGCAGGAAGACCGAGAAGGCGTCGTCGGTGGTGCGCTCGACGCGCTCGACGTGCTCGAGGTTGACGATCGCGGTGCGGTGGACGCGGGCGAACGACTGAGGCGGCAGGCGGGCCTCCCACTCGCGGAGCGGCCGCGACGACAGGAGCTGCTTGCCGTCGGGGAGCGCGACCTCGGTGTAGTCGCCGGCGCCGCGGATGCAGACGATCGCGCGCACGCGCACGAAGCGCGCCGCGCGGCCCTCGCTGAGGAAGAGGTGGTCGTCGAGCTCGAGCGGCGCGGCGGCGGGCGGCTCGGTCCGCGCGGGGCGCGCGGCGCCGGCGGTTGCCGCGAGGCGCTGGATCGCCAGCGCGAGGCGCGCCGGGTGCACGGGCTTGAGCAGGTAGTCGAGGGCGTTGACCTCGAACGCGCGGAACGCGTGCACGTCGTGGGCGGTGACAAAGACGATGCGGCCGCGCACGTCGGCGGCCTCGAGCAGCTCGAACCCGGAGCGCTTCGGCATCTGGATGTCGAGAAACACGAGATCCGGATCGACGCGGCGGACCAGCTGCGCGGCCTCGTCGACCGAGGCCGCCTCGCCGGCGACGGCGATCTCGGGGTGCGCGCGCAAGAGGCCCGCCAGCTCGCGCCGCGCGAGGCGCTCGTCGTCGACGATGATCGCCTGCAGCGCCGGCGTCGCGGCGGTCGCGCCCGGGGCCGCCATCAGGCGCCGACCTCGAGCGTGAGCTGCGCCCGCACGCCGCCGTCCACCGCGCCGACCTCGAGCGTGTGGCGCTCGGGATAGAGGTGGACCAGGCGCGCGCGCAGGTTGCGCAGCCCGGTCCCGGTGCCGGTGCCATTCTGCGCGCCGTTCTCGAGCCAGCGCCCGGTGTTGCGCACCACGACGTCGAGCCGGTCGCCGTCGCGCCGCACGCGCACATGGACGCGCAGCGGCTTGTCGCTGGTCTCGCGGCCGTACTTGACCGCGTTCTCGACCAGCGGATGGATCAGGAACGCAGCGAGCTGGGTCTCGGCCGCGGCGTCGTCGACATCGACCGTCGCGTCGAGGCTGTCGTCGAACCGGATCTTCTGGATGTCGAGGTAGTTGCGGATCGCGGTGATCTCGTCGCCGACGGTGAGGTCGTCGCTCGTGGTGCGCAGCGAGTGCCGGAACAGGTCGGCGAGCTGGGTCACCATCGTGCGCGCGGCCGCCGGGTTCTCGTCGATCAGCGCGCGCAGCGAGTTGAGCGAGTTGAACAGAAAGTGCGGGTTGACCTGATAGCGCAGCATCGCGAGCTCGGCCTCGGTGGCGAGCGCCGTGGCACGCAGCGCGCGCTCGCTCTCGCGATTGGCGCGGTCGCGATACACGAAGCTGAAGTACAGAGCGCTCCACGCGGTGAGCACGAAGGTCGGCAGCATGGCGTCGCGGATCAGCTGGTCATTGATGATCGGCAGTCGGTAGATCGCGCGCGCCGCGAGCTCCCAGCCCACGGCGAGCACGAACGACGCGGCGATCGCGCAGCCGCCGAGCACGGGCAGGCGCAGCCGCGGCGTCCACCGCACGTACAGCGCGTAGAGGACCAGCGATGCGGCGAACCCGACGCTGGCCTTGGCGACCTTGAGCACGAAGTAGAGCAGCATCCCGTAGCGCGTCGAACCGCCGAACGTGGGCAGCGCCGCCAGGTAGAACACGCCGACGTAGAAGCCCCACCACAAGAGCTGCGCGATCCAGAAACCCTTGCGCGTCACTTGTGCGACGGTACCGGTTTGGGCGCGGCGCGGTGGAAGATCTTGTTGACCACGACCCACTTGCCGTCGAGCTTGAGCAGCGACAAGTAGTCGACGAAGCTGACATCGGGGTACTCGAGCTCGACCTTGGCGATCGCCGCGTCGTCGGCGATGTCGATCATCGCGATCTTGCGGACGCGCTTGGCCTCGTCATCGGCCGGCTTGCCGCTCGCGCCGGCTGCGAATTCCGCCGAGGTGCGCTGCGCGATCGCGCCGTCCTTGACCCAGAACAGCTTGGCGTCGGCGTGAAACGCCTTGCGGAAGAAGTCGCCGTTGCCGGTGGCGTGGCCCTGAAAGTACAGCTTCACCGTCGCGGCGACCGCCTGATACTCGGGGTCGGTCGCTCGGGCGACATGGTTGCACGAACGCTCGGAATCGGAGGCGTTGCCGCCCGCCCGGCTGGACGCGGCGGACACGGCGAGACCGAGGACGGCAAGCGCGAGAACAGCGAAACGCATGGGAGCTCCTTGGGTGAGTCCCGAGCGTGCGCGGTCGATGCGCGCGCTGCCACCCGGCATCGCCGAGCGGCGGCAGCAGTCGCCGAGCGGCCCGTCAATCGAGGAGGCGCGCGATCACGTAGCCGCGGTCAGGGCCGGAGGGCCGGCGACGGTCATCGGGCTCGGGCACGATGAAGTACGCGCCGTCGAGCGAGGCGATGCCATCGCCGTGCAGCTCGGCCATCGCCGAGGCCACGCCGGCCGGATGCGCAGCATCGACCCGCGCCTTGAGGTCAGGCAGGTCGAACACCGCGTAGCTGCTCGACGAGGCGAACGCAAACAGCTTGGTCCCGTTGTGCGAGACCACCAGATGATGAAGGAAGCGCGGCGCCGCCACCTGCTTGTCGATCTTGCACTGCGCCAGATCGATGCGCGAGATCGTCCCGCGCTGCGCGCTGCCCAGGTAGACGTACTGTCCCTCGAGCGAGAACGCGACGCCGTACGCGGTCGGCGGCGCCGGCACGGTGCACGACGGGCCTGCGACCGCGTCGACGATGTAGACGCGCCCGGCCGTCGTCGCGCCGTCCTCGACGTACTCGATCACCGCGAACCGCGCGAAGTCCGCCGCGGCGTGGACCCGCACCGCGTGCTCGCGCCCCGCCGCCGCGCGCGGCGGCAACGTCAGGCGATGCTCGTCGGTCGTCTCGAGCGATCTGAGGTCGAGCTTCCGCAGCACCAGCGAGCGCTTCCGCGGCGTCACCTCGGTGATCGCGAACCACGCCGCATCGTTCGCGACATCGGCGCCCACCACCTCGAGCTGCTCGCCATCGCCGAGCATCGCGAGCTCCGAGACGCGCTTCAGCTTGCCGGTCCGGCTGTCGAGCTCGGCGTACGAGTAACGCTGAAAGCCGCCGCGTGCGCCCGACGCCACCGCGAGCCCGACGATGCCATCGCGGTACAGCACCACCTCGGCCTGCGGGGGCGCAATGGTCCCGTTGCGAGAGACCCCGAACTTGCGCTCCAACAGCGAGCGCCGCGCGGTCACCTGCACCACGCTCTGGCTCGATAGATCGAGCACCTCGACGATCGCGCTGCCGTCTCGATAGAACAGATCCGAGATCGCGACGTAGCGCGCCTCGCCGACCCTGCGCTGCGAGAGCACCGTGCGCGACGCGGTCACCCTGCCGGCGAGCTCCACCCGCTGTGCGGCGGCGGCGATCGAGGGCGTGAGCGCCCCCAGCAGGACTGCGAGCGCAAGGCAGATGGATCGCATGCGGCTCGATCCGGACGCTCGAAACCTCACCGCGGTCGACACAGGCTCATCGGTTTCTGATGCTGGTGACGGTCCCAAGGTTCAAGCCTGCGCAGCGGTTGGACCCGCGGGTCAGCCGCGCAGGTTGCCACGAGTCTCCGCGAGCGGCGCACCCGTTCAAACCGGTGAGCGTCGCGGCGCGACCGCCCACAGCGAGGTGAATGTGCGACTCACTGCGGCGAGCGGGACCGTCGATCGCCACCGCGCGGCCCAGCGAGCGAGTGCGAGCCGTCGTTTCTAGTGACAGCAGGTCCCGGAGGCCCAGATCGGCACGCCGTCGGAGCGATAGATGACGAGGTTGCCGTCATTCTGGATCGCCAGGATCGCCCCTGGGTTCCCGAACGTGACCGTGTGCCACACCGGCACCCCGGAAGCGTTGTAGATCACAAAATTGCCGTCGCCCTGCATCGCGGCGAGCCCGGGCGTGGTGCCGTTGGTGTGGCTGTGCCAGAGCGCGACGCCGGCAAAATAGAGGACGAGGTTGCCGTCGCCCTGATACACGAGGTGGAAGCGCCCGTCGGTCGAGACGACCTCCTGGTTGGCGTGCAGGGACTGACCGGGGAGCAAGATGCCCGAGCCGGGCGGCGGCGGTGGCGGCGGCGGCGGGTTCGGGTTCGGGTTGATGCCCCAGGCCGTGGCGTCGAGGCCGCCGCGGAAGCTGTCCAGGAAGTCCCGCTCGGGGCCTTCCAGCTTCCCCTGCAGATTGCTCCCGTTCATGTGAAAGCTGGCCTTGGTGTGAAAGCACCACGCCGCGGCACCGCGGGCCTTGGCCTCGTTCACCGCCTGCCGGAAGTCCTGCGGGCCCAGGTTCGGCTGCTCGCGCAGCGGCCTTGGCTCCTGCAGGTAGATCGCCTTGGTGCCGCGCAGGTTCGGCAGGTGCTCCGGGTAGCGCTGGAACCAGTTGTCCGAGCGCGGGTCGTGCCAGGTGTTGACGTCGAGGCCCAGATCGCGCGCCATGTCGCGCGCCGCGGTCGCCGAGCCCGAGGTGGACACCGTCACGATGCGGCTGGGGTCGCGCGCGTGGATCTCGTTGACCAGACCGGCGATCGCACCGGAGCCATATCCCAGGAACGGCGTCGCGCCCGCATCGCGGCAGGTCGCGTTGCTGGGCGGAAACACGCCGGCGCACGGGCCATTGAGGTTGCCCTCGTTCTGCAGATCGAGGATGACGTGGCGATCGCCGCGATCGCGCAAG
>DATIPJ010000563.1:0-4128 GCA_035472155.1 Kofleriaceae bacterium | reverse complement strand
GTTGGGGTGGGTGAGCCGCCCGGCGATCTTGGCCTCGTTGAGGAACAGCTCGATCGCGCGGTGCCGGGTCTCGAGCAGCTCGCGCTGGATCCGCTTGAGCGCGACCAGCTTCTCGAACCCGCCGATGCCGACCTGCTTGGCGAGGAACACCTCGGCCATGCCGCCCGCCGACAGCCGGCGCACGATCTTGTACTTGCCCAGGATGGTGTCATCGGCGACCACCGCGGCGCTCGCGTTATCGCCGGCCTGCGCGACGCTGGCGTCGATCATCGCGCGCGACAACAGCTCCTCGCGCTGCGCGATGACCTTCGCGCTCGCCTGCGGGACCGACGTGCTCGCCTTCTGCAGCGCGACCAGCTTGTCGGCGGGGATCTTGTTGCCGGTGCTGCCGCCGCACACCGAGCACACCTGCACGCCGAACTGCAGCGGCCAGCTCGCCGGCACGCTCTCGTACGACGTGCGGTCGCACTCGATGCAGCCGTACGGCACCAGCACCGACGAGACGGCGATGTTGCGCGCGATCGCGAACGCATCGCCCGTCGAGGTCAGGAACGATTCGCTGGCATCGACGACCGTCACCGCCGACACCTGCCCGGCCAGGTTCTTGAGCAGCCGGCGCCACTCCTTGTGTCCGCTGGAGTCGAACCGATCGACCTCGGCGAGATCGATCACGACCTCGCCCTCGGCGCCGACCAGGATCGGCCGCGCGCGGAACATCGCGCCGATCGTGCCGATGATCCGGAAGTAGGTCACCGAGCCGTGCACCAGCTTGATGATGCGCGGCGGCTTCTCCGCCGCGTGGTCCGAGGTGGTGTACAGGTGGTGCGCGGCGAGCAACTGGCCCGCCGCCGGTGAGATCGACGACGCGCCGTACTTGCCGATGAACGCGAAGTAGCTCTCGGCGGTCTCGTCGAACTCGAGCTTGCCGCCGCAGCGCGCGCACTCCTTGTCGGGCAGGACGCCCTTGGCGAGGTTGCCGCGCTCGGCGAGCACATCGATCAGCTCGCCGGACTCGACCCCGCACGACGGGCAGGTGTGCGGCGCGACCACGGTCAACACCTTGGCCGGGCCGCCGAAGTTGAGCACCATGTTGAGCTGATCGACGAAGAACGTCGGGCAGCCCAGGAGGTAGAGGTCGCTGATCGACTTGGGCAAGGCGTCCATCGCCTTGAGCCACTGGCGCACGCCGAACGACGTCATGCGCGTCATCCCGCTGACGTTGATGACCAGGGTCTTGGCCGATCCGACGTCGCCAAAGCCGAGGAAGCGCTCGTCGACCAGACCCGAGATGCTGACCAGCGATGCATCGCCGGCGGCCACCAGATCGACGGAGGCAGCGCGCGCGGCGGGTACGACGGGCCGGGTGGGCGGCTTGGTGGGGCGGGGCATCGATTCCTGGTCCTACTTGGTCACGATGGTGACGGACTCGTTGACGGAAGGCTTGGTCGAATCCGAATCCAGGAGCCGCCACCGGCGCGTGCTTCGACCATGCTCGTTGAAGAACAGATGCACGCCGAATGGGCGGGGCACCGCCGCGACACGCTTGGCGATCCCGACGAGGAACTCGGTGTAGCGGCCGCGGACGACCGCGATCGCGACGAACGATGCCGCCGAGAAGATCCGCCAGAGGCCCAGGCCGGCCCCGCCCCGGGTCTCATCGACCTCGACTGCCATGTCGGTCCGCGCACAGCGGGTGAGCACCTCGAACAGCCGCGTTCGGGTCAGCGAGCCGAACGGATCGCGCACCCGCACCACCGCCAGGTCATCGTGGCAGGCGTAGACCATGTCGCAGGCGCTGTCGTCAGGTAGCGATACCTCCTGTGTGCGGGAGATCGCTTGCTTGAGGGCACCCGCCTCCACCGGGGCGTCATAAAAGGCATTGGTCAAAAGCTCTTCGCCCGCATCGCGCAATAGCTCGACCGTGCGCGACCCCACACCTTTGGAGTCGAAGAACTCGGACATACGCTCGAGCCGCTGCGCCCGGCTGCTCGATTGCGAGAGCCGGACTCGCCGCCCGGCGAGCGACGGACCTACCCAGTCGAGGAGTCGGGGATGGCTGCCGCCGGTCAGAGTCAACATCACGTTGGCAAAATGCAGGGGTGCCATCGGGTGCTGAAGGATCGAGGCACTCACCACATGAGATAGCCATGGACGCGACGACAGCCAGCCGATGGCGCCGTGGAGCGGTTCACTGCAGATCGCGATGACCGGGCCGAGCTGGCCGAGCGGCAAGTCGACGTCGGCCGCGGCCTGGTCGAGCGCCGCGATCGTCGAGCTGTCGACGAACGAGACGGTCTTGTCGTCTCGACGAGCATCGATGAGCTCGCGCGCCGAGCTCACGACCACGGGCTCCGACGAGAGAAGGTCGCCCAGAGCGCGCGTTGCCCGCTCCGACATCCAAACGATCGATCTCACTTGAGAAAAATATCGCAGCTCATCGCGGAACACCACAGCGCCACCGGCTCGCATACTTACGATCGTGAAGAAGCTTCTTCGACGAACCTCGCGCGCAGACTGGACAATCTCGGTCCTGGAACTGCTTTAGGGGGTCGCGATATTCGCGAGGGAGTGGTATCTTGCGGGCGGTGAGGTCGGGGCTGTCCGGACGTATCTGTCGTTGACGAGCGCGCGCTGCGAACGTCTGGCTGTCCTTGCTCTCGATTGTCAGTAGCCCTTTGAAGTCCTGGACAGCTTCGCGCAGTTAGTTGAGGCCGTTGGCCCTCGCGGCAACACTGAGAATCCATGGTTCGAGATCCCAAGCCCTCCCAGCCGCCACCGATGTCGCGCCCTTCGGCTGTCGTCGAGCTGGTGACGGTGGGGGAGGCCGCGCTGGTGAGCGTCGCCGGGTTGGTCGACGAGCGATTCATGGGATTCGGTGACATCGGCGCGTCCAAGACACTCGTGATCAATGTCTCGGGCATGACGCGCATGACCTCGTTTGGCGTGCGGCAGTGGCTCAAGGGCATGGACGCATTGCCCAAGACGATCAGCGATCTGTACCTCCTCGGCTGTCCGACGTTCTTCGTCGACCAGCTCAACATGGTGCTGAACTTCGGCGGCGCGAGCAAGATCCTCACCGTCGTCGCGCCGCACACCTGCCCGTCGTGCGGCGTCGAGTCCGGCGAGCTGATCGACGTGCTCGCCGAGCGCGCCAACCTCGCCAAGGGCGTTCTGCCCGACAAGGAGTGTGCGCGCTGCGGCGGCAAGCTCGAGTTCGACGAGACGCCGGAGAGCTACTTCGCGTTCGTCGCCAAGTACGCGGCGAGCAGCATCCAGCCGGCGGCGGTCCAGCTGCTGGCCTCGCAGAACCTGTACACCTCGTCGGACGTCACCGCCGAGAAGCCGCCGCGCATCATCAAGCTGGTCCACGGCTCGGTGACCTACTTCCGGATCATCGGGACCATCGGGTCGATGTTCCGCGCCCGCCCGTTCCTGGTCGGCGCCGAGGGCGAGGTCGTGATCGATCTCGCCGACGTCGACCGGTTCGACAGCGGCGGGCTCAAGGAGTGGCGGCGGCTGCTCAAGAACCTGGCCGGCCAGGTGCCGACGGTGACCATCGTCGACGTCGGCGAGTCGCTCCTCACCGCGGCGGGCGACACGCTCGCGATCGCGCGCAACATCGCGGTGGCGTCGGTGCTTGTGCCCTACGGCTGCATCGAGTGCTCGCGCACGTCGAACGAGAGCGTCCCGGCGATCTGGCCGCTGCAGTTCGGCGCGCACGTCTGCGCGACCTGCGGCGGCAGCACAGCCAATCGCCTGGCGGCGGAAAAGCTGGCGCCGCTGCAAAAAGCCAGTACGGGTATCGCGCCCGCGAGCGCCAAGGTGATCGGGCAGCGCGAGGAGCTCCTGTCGCGCGCGATGATCGATGCCAACGTCGCGCAGGCCGGCGAGGGAGCGACCGCGGCGGTCGCGGCCGACGACACCATCCTCGGCAAGTACAAGATCGTGCGGCGGCTCACTGCGGGCGGCATGGCCGAGGTGTTCGTGGCCAAGCAGGTCGGCATCGGCGGGTTCGAGAAGCTGGTCGCGCTCAAGCGGATCCAGCGCGAGCTGCTCGAGACCCGGCACCGCGCGATCGAGCTGTTCCTCAACGAGGCCAAGATCGCCGGGCGGCTCACCCACCCCAAC
>DATIPJ010000562.1:0-3068 GCA_035472155.1 Kofleriaceae bacterium | reverse complement strand
GAATGCGTCGCCAACCCGATTTGCTTGAGCTGATTCTGACACTTCGTCCGATACGCCGCCTCGCGCACCTTCTGCACCGCGGGCCCAGGGCAAGGTCGACCAGGTCAAGACCATGGTCGACGAGCTGACGATCAAGGCGCCGGCGGCGGCGCGCGTCGAGGCGCTCGATCTGCGCCCGGGCGACCTGCTCGCCCCGAGCGCCACCGCGGTCACCCTCGTCGAGGACGATCAGCTCTACGTGCGGATCTACGTCCCCGAGACCGAGCTCGGCCACATCCGCGTCGGCATGACCGTGCAGATCCGCGTCGACTCGTTCCCCAAGGAGACCTTCCCGGGCGTCGTGCAGCACATCAACAGCGTGGGCGAGTACTCCCCGCGCAACTTGCAGACCTCCGACGAGCGCGCCGACCAGATGTTCGCCACCCGCATCGGCCTGGACAGCGCCAACCGGTTGCGCGCCGGCATGGCCGCCACCATCGAGGTGCCGCGTGACGGGAAAGAGGCGCCGCGTGAGTGACGCGATCGTCGTCGAGAACGTCTCGCGCGCCTTCGGTGACTTCTTCGCGCTGCGCAATGTCTCGCTCCACGTCTCGACCGGCATGGTCTACGGCCTGCTCGGCCCCAACGGCTCGGGCAAATCCACGCTGATCCGCGTGCTGTGCGGCCTGCTCGCGCCCACCGAGGGCCGCGCCAGCGTCCTCGGCCTCGACGTCGCCCGCCACGGCGAGGAGATCCGGCGCCAGATCGGCTACATGAGCCAGAAGTTCTCGCTCTACGAGGACCTCTCCGTGCGCGAAAACCTCGAGTTCTACGCCCAGGTCTACGGCCTGCGCGGCGCGCGCAAGCGGGCGCGCATCGACGCCGCCATCCAGCTCACCCACATCGCGCCGTACGTCGATCGCTTCGCGGGCCTGCTCTCGGGCGGCTGGAAGCAGCGCCTCGCCCTCGGCGCCGCCCTCATGCACGAGCCGCGCGTGGTCTTTCTCGATGAGCCCACCGCCGGCATCGACCCGGTCGCGCGCCGCGAGCTCTGGGACCTCCTGTTCGAGCTCGCCGCCCAGGGCATCACCCTCCTCGTCACCACCCACTACATGGACGAGGCCGAGCGCTGCGGCGAGGTCGGCTACCTCTTCCTCTCCAAGCTCCTCGTCACGGGAACCCCCGACGATCTCAAAGCCCTCCCCGCGGTCAACGACCCGCGCTACCGCCGGCTCGAGATCGAGACCCGCCAGACCGCCCGCGCGCTCTCCTGGTTGCGCGCCGAGCACTACTGCGCGGGCGCCACCATCTTCGGCGAGGCCGTCCACGCCGTCATCGACCGCAGCATCTCCGACGCTGACCTCGCGGCGCGCCTGGCCGCCGCCGGCTTCACCGAGGTCCACCTGCGCGAGATCACCCCCTCTCTCGAGGACGTGTTCGTCACCCTCACCGAGCAGGCCACGGAGGATCGCTCATGATGAGCTCGTTCATCGCGGTCTTCCGCAAGGAGGTCCTCCACATCCGGCGCAACCGCGGCGTCCTCATCGTCACCGTGATGATGCCGGTCATGCAGATGCTCCTGTTCGGCTTCATCGACCAGACCGTGCACGATGTCCCCACCGTCGTCGTCGATCAGGACCAGTCCGTCCAGTCGCGCGAGCTGATGGACGAGCTGCGCGCCACCAAGACCTTCGACATCCAGCACATCACGACCAGCACCGACATCGCGCGCGGCGCCATCATCCGCGGCAACGCCAGCGTCGGCGTCGTCATCCCGCCCGACTACCACAACCGCCGCAGCCGCAACCAGCCGGCCAAGATCCTCGTCCTCATCGACGGCTCAGACTCCACCGTGAGCGCGGGCGCCCTCGCCGCGATCAACGGCATCGTCGCCACCGACAACCTCGAGGTCCTCACCCACGACGCCCGCGGCGGCATGCCCCTCTCGGCCCAGCCCATCATCCTCTTCAACCCCGAAGGCCGGACTGCCAACTACATCATCCCGGGCCTGGTCGCGATCCTCATGCAGATGATCGCCATCTTCCTCGCCTCCGGCTCCGTCGTGCGCGAGCGCGAAAAGGGCACCATGGAGCAGCTCATGGTCACCCCGGTCGACCCGCTGGGCCTCATGCTGGGCAAGGTCGCGCCCTACCTCTTCCTCGGCCTGGGCGAGACCGCCCTGATCCTCGCCATCATGCGCTGGGGCTTCGCCGTCCCCATCCAGGGCAGCCTCATCTTCCTGTTCGGCATCATGATCGTCTATCTCGCCGCCCTCCTCGCCCTGGGCCTCTTCATCTCGACCCGCGCCAAGACCGAGATGGAAGCCATGCAGATGGCCCAGATGCTGGTCCTCCCCTCGATCTTCCTCTCGGGCTACATCTTCCCGATCAAGGGCATGCCCTTCCTCCTCCAGGCCATCAGCCACGTCCTCCCCGCGACCCACATGGTCGCCGTCATGCGCGGCATCGTCCTGCGCGACGCCGGCCCGGCCGAAATGCTCGGCCACGTCCTCGCCCTCCTCGCCTTCGCCGTCATCCTCGTCTGGGCCAGCGTCCGCCGCATCAGCAAGATGACCATCTAGGTATTGTCGCCGATATTTTTGAAACCGAACACGGTGGCGCAGCTCGACCGAAATCCCGGAGATCACGAGGGTGGCCTGACAGCGGCGCGCCCGAGCCTCGGCACAATGCCAGCAGCACGCCTTCGCCACTGCCCACAGTCCATCGCCTCGCAGGAGGCTCCGTTCGGAGATTTTATTGATGAAGATCGGAGAAGAAGATCGATCTCAACCGTCACCTACGCCGAGAACTCATGTTGGCGCCTACAGACGCCGATGTGGACCGCGATGCCCGAGGTCGACAAGCAGGGAGCTGTCGATGACATGCGATCCTTCTTCCATCTCTTGAACCCATAAAAACTCAAATGGAGCCTCGTTCGAGGCGATGGGCTGTGGGCAGCGGCGAAGGCAGGCTTGCGGCATCGGGCCGCGCCCGGGCCCGCCGCTGTCCATCAGGCCGGCCACGCGGTCTGCTGGTGTTGGAGACCGAGGCCGGGGATATCGCCGGGAAGCCCGGCGGCGAACACTTCAC
>DATIPJ010000561.1:0-7936 GCA_035472155.1 Kofleriaceae bacterium | reverse complement strand
GTGTCGCGCCAGCTGATGCCGTTGCACCTCGCCGCCGGCATCACCTCCCAGCTCTGCCACGGACTCCACTTCGCACACCAGTTCACCGATACCGCGGGTAATCCACTCAATCTCGTACACCGCGATATCAATCCCGCCAATATCATCATCACGTATAGCGGCGAAGTGAAGATCATCGACTTCGGTGTCGCGAAGTCGAACGCCAACGTCCAGACGCTGAGCGGCATGATCAAGGGCAAGGTCGCGTACATGCCGCCCGAGCAGCTGCTCGGCCGCGAGGTCGATCAGCGCGCCGACATCTTCTCGGCGGGCGTGGTGCTCTGGGAGACGCTGACCGGCCGGCCGCTGTTCCTGCGCGCCAGCGAGGCCGCCACGCTGTACGCGATCATGAACGGCCCGATCCCGCCGGTGAGCAAGATCCGCCACGACGTGCCACAGCAGCTCGACAAGATCGTCGCGCGCGCGCTGGCGCGCCTGCCCGAGGATCGCTTCGAGACCGCCGAGGAGATGGCCACCGCGCTCGACGACTTCCTGACCCAGACGCCGCGCTACGACGCGCGCGTGCTCGCCGCACAGCTCGAGGAGCTGTTCGGCTCGACCCGCGCCGAGGCCAAGCGCTCGATCGCGCAGACCCGTGCCCTGACCCGCAATATTTCGCTCGTGATGAAAATGCGGAGCGAGGTGCGCGCCGAGCTCGCCGAACGGCTCGACGCGGCGGTCGTCTCAGGCGATGGCGCAGGCGGCGCAGCGACCGAAGATCTAGACCTCATCGCCCGCGGTTCGGGGTTTCCGATCCAGGCAGTTGGGCCGTCGCGGTCGCAGCGCGGCGTCGTCATCGCACTGGCGGCCCTGTTGGTGGGCGCACTCACAGCGGGGGTCGCCTACATCGTGTCGCGCTCGGATCAGTCCGCGGTCGCCAGGCAGGCGGCGGTGTCGGCGCTGCAGCTCGACAGCACACCGCCGGGCGCCGCGGTGTTTGTCGGCGGAGAACCCACCGGGCTCAAGACCCCGACCACATTGACTGGAATCACCAAGAAGCAACTCGCGATCCGTCTCGAGCTCGCCGGTCATGCACCAGCCGCTGCGACCATCGACGTACCCGCCGGTGCAACAGCGCAGACCAAGCTCACGCTCGCGCCGCTCCGGGGCCGACTCGTGATCTCCGACTTACCCGCCAACGCGAGCGTGATCGTCGATAGCCAGGAATACGAAGCCGGCGAGCTCATCCCGATCGCCGCCGGCAAGCACGAGGTCCGCATCGTGCTCGCCGGCAAAGCGCTCGCGCAGCAGTCGATCGAGACCACCAGCGGCGATCAGGTATGGAAGCTCCTTCACGGCTCGCTCGTCCAAAACTGAGCCGATGGCGCGGAGCGAGAACTGAGTCGATCGACCACACGTACGGATATACGCCGAGGCTGCGCACAGGCAATTTTCCTGTAGCGCCGCACTCGAGCTGTCTCCTCGTCGTGTCTGCTTATTGATGAATCTTTGTTCTCGTTGACCTCTCGTCGGATGCCTTGTCGCTTGACGCTGGACGATCGAGAGGTCGATAGTAGGTCGCCCGCATTGGAGGAGGGGGGTGTGGAAACTCGTTCAACGTCTGGGTGGTCGGATGAGTAGTGATGTGCGATCTGCGCCCGTTGCCGGTCAAAGTCTAGCGACGTCATTGTCGCGGACGACGGGTGCGCGCGGCGATGTGCCCGGACATGGTGCACCGACCAGCACCGGGCGGCTGATGTCGATCGTCATCATCGTGCTCACCGTCGGGGTCGCGACGGTGTGGTCGCTTGTTGCGCAGCATCAACTGGAGGCGTCGGTCGCGCGCGAGAGCGCGATGCACCTCGACCACGCGCGCCGCGCGTTCGAGCTGACGCGGGCGCGCCGGCTCGACTTCCTGCGCGCGCAGGCCCGTGTCCTGGTCGAGGACCCGCGCCTCAAGTCCACGCTTTCGACCGAGGGCGTCGATGAGGCCACGGTCGCCGACATCCTGGGCGACCTGGGCAAGCTGCGCGCCACCGGCTTTCTCATGGTGCTGTCTGCCGACGGCCGGGTGTTCGCCCAGGCCGGCGCCGACGAGCTGCGCGGCCTCGATCTCTCGGGCTCGAGCGCGGTCAAGAAGGCGCAGGGCACGCTGGAGGCGGTGCCGGGCTCGTGGGTGATCGGCGGCAAGATCATGGACCTCAGCATCATGCCCGTGCGATTCGGCCCCAACCCGATCGCCTACCTGGTCGTCGGGCAGGCGATCGATCAGGAGATGCTCAATTCAGTCACCGAGCAGACCGGCGTCGCGATCGCGACCGCCGCGGGCCAGACCGTGATGCTGGCGGCTCCGGGCGGCGAGAGCACCAAGACGCTGTTCGCCGCGCTGGTCGGACGGCTCGATGGCTCGCAGTCCCAGCTGATCGAGCTCGGCGGAGAGAGCTACGTCGCTTCGCTGTCCGAGCTCGAGGAATCGGGGCAGACGCGGCCGCACCTGCTGGTCGCGCAGTCGCTCGCCCCCGCCGACGCATCGTTTGCGACCACACGGTGGATGATCTTCATCCCGCCGGTCCTGGTGATCATCGCTGTGCTGTTCGCGCTGACCGCGGGCCGACGGATCGTCGTTGTCAGGCAGTCCTAGGAGCCAGCCACATGAAGCTTCGTATCGTCACGATCGGACTCGGTATTGGCGCGGGGCTGCTCGCCGGCGTCGCCTCCGCGCAGACCGCGCCCTCGCCGGCCGCCGCGGCAAGTGCGAGCAGCGATGCCGACGACAGCGACGCCGTCGATGACAGCTCGCGCGAGAACGCCGCGCTCGCCACCAAGGTCCAGGAGCTGGAGGACAAGCTGGCAGCGATCCAGCAGGCGCCCAAACCGCAGTTCCCGATCAAGGTCAGCGGCTACGGCGATATCGGAATGTTCGCCACCCAGGGCGATGGCACCGGGTTCCGGCGCGACATCGGCCACGAGATGTTCCCGGCGCGCGACAACTTCGGCTGGGTGTTCTACGGCGATCTGCTCGCGACCCAGGTCAACTCGCGCGGCGATGTCGCGGCGCTCGGCGATGCGCCCGGCGTCAACCGGTTCGACTCGGTGCACTCCGACGGCAAGCTGACGTTCCTGGTCAACGAGCTCAACCTCAGCGTGAGCGCGGGGCTGGGATCGAGCGCGCTGTTCTCATCGAGCGTCAACTTCACGCCGCGCGCGGGCAACAACTTTAGCCTCGGCGACTCGTTCGATGTCGATCTCGCGCAGCTCGAGTGGATGCCGACCCAGGACGGCAAGACCTCGATCTTCGTCGGCAAGGTCGACTCCGTGCTCGGCCACGAGTACAAGAGCCGCAAGTCGCCGCAGCGCTTCGGCATCACACCGAGCCTGGTCGCGCGCTACACGACCGGCACCGCGGTCGGCGTCAAGGCGCGCACGCTGCTCGCGCGCGACCACATCGTCGTCGCCGCGGCGGTCACCAACGGCTCGTTCGGCACCGAGCAGTTCCACTTCTTTCAGGAGACCGACTCCAACAACTTCAAGACCCTGTCGGGGCGCGCGGCGGTCCGCGTGGCGCTCGGCGACGGCATGCTGGAGGTCGGCCCGTCGGGCCAGTGGGGCACCCAGGACGGCGTCCCCGATAACGGCGGCAAGATGTGGTTCGGCGGCGTGGACGCCGAGCTCACCACGCCGCGGCTCGACATCAAGGCGCAGTGGCACACAGGCAAGGCGCCCGGCAACGACGTCACGATGACCTACGCGCTCGACCTCAAGCAGGGCGGCTACGTCGAGGCCGACGCGATCGTCACCTCGATCATCGGCGTGCTCGCGCGCGCCGAGTTCCGCGACGCCGAGGTCCACCAGGGCACGGAGCGGCTCTACATCACCAAGAACTGGCGGGCGACCGCCGGCGTGCGGCTGATCTTCAGCCCGAACGCGATCCTCAAGGCCGAGTACTCCCACAACGGCGAGTACGGCCACACTCCCAGCATTCCCGACGATGTCGTCACCACCTCGGCAGTGATGGCCTTCTGAAAGGACGTATCCGTGCGCACATCACAACGCTCTCGGCTCGCGCTGATCACGCTCTGTCTGGGCTCGGGCCTCGGCCTCGCCGTCACGCTCACCACGCGCGCCACCCCCGCGCAGGCGCAGCCGCGCGCCCGGCCCGCCCCGGTCACCCGCGCCGAGCTCGATCGCCTCGACAAGAAGATCGAGGACACCCAGCGGCGGCTGGAGCGGCTGATCAAGCTGCAGCTCCAGTACATGCAGGCGCTGGTCGCGATGTCCGACGGCAGCTCGCCGCCACCGCCGCTGCCCGAGCCCAAGCTCGAGCCCAAGGCCGCCGATAGCCCCAAGCCTGCCGAGCCCAAGGTCGCCGAGGGCGCCAAGCCGGCCGAAGCCACCAAGCCCAGGCCGCCCGCGATGGTCGTCGCGCCGCCCAAGAAGCCCAAGGAGACCGTCGGCAACATCGTCGGCAAGGTCACCGGTGCGGCCGACGCGATCGTCTACGTCGACGACATCGTGGTGCCGGCCAAGGGCACCGCGACCATGAAGCAGGAGAACAAGACGTTCACGCCGGCGGTGCTGGTCGTCCAGAAGGGCATGACGGTGCAGTTCCCGAACCTCGATGCGTTCTTCCACAACGTGTTCTCCGTGACGCCCGACAACTCGTTCGACCTCGGCAGCTATCGCCAGGGCGAGACCAAGGGCGTGACGATGACCAAGCCCGGTGTGGTCAGCGTCTACTGCAACATGCACCCGCAGATGGTCGGCCACATCCTGGTCGTGCCCAACGCCAACTACGTGCGCGCCGGCAAGGATGGCTTCTTCCGGATCTCGAACGTGCCGGCGGGCCACCACCGCATCGTCGCGTGGGCGCCCGACTCCAAGCCGGCCATCGCCGAGACCGAGGTCACCGACACCGAGGCCGCCACCGTCGAGATCGAGCTCAAGCGAGGACGCGGCGGGCCCCACCTGAAGAAGGACGGCATGCCCTACGGTAGCTACGACAAGTAGTCATGATCGCGACGGGCGTGCCACGAGCGTCAACGCGGCGGGTTCTCCTCGCCGCGGTCGAGCTCTCCCCAGCACAGCACCTGGCCTGCGCGGTTCTGGCTGCAGCTGCTGCGGTGGCCCGTGGCGAGCGCGGCCGCGTCGGTCACACCTGCCACCGCGACCGGCACGTTGCTCGGATCCGTCGTCCCGTCGCCGAGCTGGCCGTGCTCGTTCGCGCCCCAGCACTTGACCGTGCGGTCGCCGAGGATCGCGCACGTGTGGTTCGAGGCGCTGCTGATCGCCGTGGCGCCCGACAGGCCGCGCACCTCGATCGGCGCCTCGTGATCGGTCCACGAGCCGTCGCCGAGCTGGCCCGCGCCGTTCATGCCCCAGCACATGACGGTGCCGTCCTTGCGCAGCGCGCACGCGTGCTCGCCGCCGGCGGCGATCTGCGTGACGTCGCCGAGGTCGGCGATCTCGCGCGGCACCGGCGACGGCAGGCGCTGCCGGCCGTGCTTGCCGCCCCAGCACGCAACCTTGCCCGTGCGCCGCAGCGCGCAGGTGTGATAGGCGCCGGTCGAGACCTGGATCGCGTCCTCGAGCGTCGCGACGTCGACGGGCGCCGGGCTGTTGGTCATCGTGCCATCGCCGAGCTGCGAGTTGAAGTTGACGCCCCAGCACCGCACCTTGCCGCCGCGCACGACGGCGCACGCGTGGCCGGGTCCGAGGCCGACATCGATCTGCTGCGCATCATCGAGATCGACGACCATCACGGGGTGGAGGCGGGTCGCGTTGGTGTCGTCGCCGAGCTGACCGTCGTTGTTGGCGCCCCAGCACGTCACGCGGCCGGTCGCGAGCCGTGCGCAAGTGTGATAGCTGCCGGCGGCGATCTCCTGCACGCCGCGCAGGCCGGCGATCACCACGGGCGTCGAGCGCTCGGTCGGCATCGGAACGCCGAGGTTGCCCAGGAAGTTGGTGCCCCAGCACGCGACCTCGCCGCTCTTGCACAGCGCACAGCTGTGCGACCAGCCCGCCGAGATGCCGGTGACTCCGTCGCGACAAGCGGCGTCGAGGCCGGCTACCGGGACGGGCGACGAGATCCGAGGCGACATCGCGCGGCTCGACGGTCTTGGCGATGGGCTCGAGCCGCAGCTCGCCACGACGGCGGCGAGCGACGCGATCCACAAACGTTTGAATGGCAGCATCGAGGGACGATGATATCAGTCGTAGCGCGGAGTGGATATCAGTTGATTACACAAGTTTTATTGAAACAACGCGAGTCGGTGCCGAGACAGATATCCATTGTTGTATTGGCGGGTCTGTTATCGTCGGGGTGCTCGGGATCCGGATCCGCGGCTCCACCGACGATCCGAGATCCGTCCAAGACCACGGAGCTCGGCATCTTCATGAAGACGCGAGTGAACCCGTCGTTCAGCAAGATCTCGTTCCTGCTGTTCCACGAGGAGGACAGCGACACCGAGATCGATCCCGCGGCGCTGCCGGCGAGCGCCGACGAGCTCGCGCGCGCTGCCGACATGCTCGGCAAGTGGCCCGATCTACCGGGCGAATCGGAGCAGAGCAAGCTGGTGTTCCACGAGTACGCCGACTCGCTCAGGAGCGACGCCGGCCGCCTGATCCAGTCGCTGCGCGCCAACCAGCTCGAGAACGCGCGCAAGGTCTTCGAGTCGCTGCACCGCAAGTGCGATGCGTGTCATCACTTCTTCCGCTACGACCAGACGCCCGTGATCGATGCGCACGGCAACGTGGTCCCGCCCAAGGCGCCGAAGTGATGGCTGATGTGACGGCCGAGGTGACGGAATGACCGCGCTCCATCGCCTGGCGGGCACGGCGGTCGCGCTGTGCGCGTGCGGCGGCGCCCAGCCCGCCGACGGCGGTGGCGCAGGCGCCGCGGCGACCGACGGCAAGTCGATCACCACCGTGGCGCAGGGTCAGGGCTATCCGATCCACATCCGCGGCGACGGCCATGCGGTGTTCTGGACCAACCATCTCGGCGGCCAGGTCGTGGCGTACGCCGAAGGCGCGCCCAAGATCCTCGCCGACCATCAGGACTACCCGCTCGGCATCGCGGTCGATCAAAGCGACGTGTACTGGACCACGCTGAACGGGGGCACGATCGCCAAGATCGCCAAGACCGGCGGCAAGCCCACCGTGCTCGCGTCCGGTCAGTTCGGCCCGTCGGGCATCGCCACCGACGACGCCAACGTCTACTGGACCAACACCTACGGCGGCACCGTGATGATGGTCAGCAAGGCGGGCGGCAAGCCCACCGTGCTCGCGTCCAAGCAGACCAATCCCGCCGGGATCGCGGTCGCCGGCGGCGTGGTGTTCTGGACCAACCACGGCAGCGCGCCCGACGCCGCCGACGGCTCGGTGATGCGGATGGCCACCGGCGCCGCACCGACCGCGGTCGCGAGCGCGCTCGCGGATCCACAGGGCATCGCGGTCGACGGCGCCGCGATCTACTGGGTCAACCACGGCAGCCCGCCCAAGGTCGCCGGCTCGGTCATGACCGCAGCGCTCGACGGCAGCGCGCCCAAGGTGCTGGTGCCCGACCAGCAGGGTCCGCAGGAGCTCGCGCTCGACGACACCAGCCTGTACTGGTCCAACGAGCTCGAGGGCAGCATCAGCCGCGTTGCCAAGGGCGGCGGCCCCGCGACCGTGCTCGCGCGCAATCAACAGCGCCCCTACGGCGTGTGCGTCGATACCAAGTTCGTCTACTGGCTCGCTTATCGTGAAGGCTCGACCAAGCGGATCGCGAAGTAATCCCACTTTCCCCATGGTGATCTATGCATTCTAACCTGAGCTGTGTTGTGGCTGCCCTCGCGCTCACCGGATGTCTAAGCGACAAGATGGTCGACGTGTTCACCGAGGAGGAGTTCGATCAGATCCGCAAGCTCGGCCCGCTCCCCGACGTCCCAGCCGATCCGACGAACCGTTATGCCGACGATCA
>DATIPJ010000560.1:0-9613 GCA_035472155.1 Kofleriaceae bacterium | reverse complement strand
GGCCGGTGATCCGCCCGTCGGCGCGCACCGCGAAGCTCGACGTCACGTCGCGGCCGTTGACCGTGAGGCTCAGCGACCGGAACGCCAGGCCCGAGTGCAGGACCGCCTCGACGAGCGCGTCGCCGCCGCTGATGAGGTCGGCGCGATTGGACAGCGTCTTGATCTGCACCAGAGTCTGCAGCTCGACGGATTCGGGCACATCGCTGGCCGGATCGCTGGTCGAGCAGCTTGCGCCACTGGCGATGAGGATTGCGCAGGTCGTTGCGACCACCGATCCGGAAGCTCGAGACAGTAGGGCCATCACACGTCTCCTCTCGCGCTCGGGCGTGACACCCGGGTCAGCGAACGCTCGTCAAGTGCGCCGGAGTCTGCGCTCCGGGGACACCAGGGTCAAGGTTCGGCTCCCGCACCTTGCACCGAGGAGCCTGTTCGATGACACGTGAGCCAGGTCGCGCGGTGTGGGTTGGCGTGCGCTGTCCAGGCGGGTTCGTGCGACGATGCCGTTGATGCGCGCTGCCCTCACGTTTCTCGTCGCTGCACTGTCTGCGTGCGGATCGGTGAGCGCCGACCGCCCGGATGCGCCCCTGGCTCCGATCGATTCATCGCGCGCATGAACACGTTCACCGGTGCGGTGTCCAAGACGGTCACGTTCGGCGGGATGGGGCGAGACGAGATCTCGAACGTCGCGGGCGATGGCACGAACCTGATCGTCGGCGGGTTCTTCGACGACGCGCTCGCGTTCGGCGGCACCGCGGCCGCGCTCGCTGGCACCGCGAACAACCTCGACGTCTTCGTCGCGAAGCTCGATGCGAACCTGGCCGGCGTGTGGGCGGTGAAGCTCGGCGGCACGGGTGAAGATCGCTCCACGTGCGTCGCGCTCGACGCCGCGGGCGACGTCTACGTCGCGGGTACGTTCCAGGACCAGGTCGCGTTCGGCGCGGTCAACCTGACCGCGATGGGGATGCACGACATCTTCGTCGCGAAGCTGCGCGGCACCAACGGCAGCGTCGCGTGGGCGATCCAGCTCGGGACGACCGGCGACGATTCGGTGAGCCGGATCCTCGTCGACAAGGCCGGCCATCCGGTCGTCGTCGGCAGCTTGAACGGCGACGCGCTGATCGCGAGCCTCGATGCCAGCAATGGCACGATGCGGTGGCAGAAGCAGGTGGCGACCGCTGGCCCCGACGGCGTGTTCAACGCGAGCATCGGCGCCACCGGCGATATCTATGCGGTGGTCAACCTCGGCGGGACGTTCGACTTCGGCAAGCCGCTGATCGGACCGGCGGCGCCGGCCTCGGTCGTGATGCGCATCGTGCCCTGACGCGCGGCGCAGCGCCGGCCGCGCTACTTCGCCTTGGTGCCGCCGCTCGTGCGGCGTACGAGGCCGGTGATGTTGTCGTGCAGCGCGCGCAGCGACGGCTCGTTGGCGTAGATCATGTGGCCGGACTGGTAAAACTTCATCTCGAGATTGGCCTGCTGCTTGGGCGGCAGCGGCAGGTGCTGGAACTCGAACACGCCCTGGAAGAACGGCGTCGCCAGATCGAAGTAGCCGGCCTCGAGCTGAACGACCAGGTTGGGGTTGAACTTCATCGCCACGGCGAGGTCGTTCATGACGTTGGTCGTGGTCGGCAGCCCCGACAGGCCATTGGGGCCCTCGTGCTTCCAGCTCCAGTGCTTGAACACCTCGGCGAATGGCTTGTAGGTCTTGTCGGCCGCGACGCCGAGCGTGCGGCGCGCGTAGTCGTTATAGGCCGAGACATACGCCGAGCCGATCGCCGCCGACTGCGGATCGTAGTCGGCGTACTTGCTCAGCGGGTCCATCGTCGGTCCGGAGAACCGCGAGTCGAGTCGGCCCGTCGTGATGTTGGCGTCGTCCTGCAGCATCTTCTCGAACACGCCGCCGGCGATGCGCAGGTTCGCCTTGTCGAGGTACGCGACCGGGAGGCCGGTGAAGCGGTGGAGCTTGTCGAGCACGGCCTTGCGCTGCGCCGGCTCGAGGGTGTTGCCCGCGCCGAGCGCGACCGCGTACTCGGTCATCGCGAACTTCTCGGCCTCGGCGATCAGCGCCTCGAGCGAGCTCGGCGCATCGGGGAGCTTCTTGTGGTACCAGGCGGTCGCCGCGTAGGTCGGCAGCGCGAGCTGATAGGGCAGGTCGACGCCCGGATTGCTCTCGGGGCCGTCGACGTCGCCGTCGAAGATCAGGATCTGCGACAGCAGGATCACGCCGTTGAGATCGACCATCTTCTCGGTGACCAGCACGCGGGCGAGCACCGCCGAGCGCGTGGTGCCGTAGCTCTCGCCGAACAGGTATTTCGGCGAGTTCCAGCGCCCGTACTTCGAGAGGAACTGGGTGATGAAGTCGGCGAACGCGTCGGCGTCGGCGTCGACGCCCCAGAACGCCTTCTCCTTGTCCTTGCCGGCGATCTTGCCGAATCCGGTGCCGGGCGCGTCGATGAACACGAGGTCGGTGGCATCGAGCAGGCTGAACGCGTTGTCGACGACGCGGTAGGGCGCGGCCGGCGTGTGCGAATCCTCGGCGGTGATCACGCGGCGCGGGCCGAATGCGCCCATGTGCAGCCACACCGTCGCCGAGCCCGGGCCGCCGTTGTAGAGGAACATCACCGGGCGGCTCGCATCGGCGCCGCTCGCGAAGTACGCGACGTACGACATCGCCGCGGCGGGCGGCTGCGGCCTCTCGCCCTGCGGGCCGGGTGGGCCGGCCTTCATCGCCTCGGCCTTCTCCTCGTGGTCCTTCGGGTGCGCGACGAGCGTGCCGGCCACGGCGGTGTAGTCGATGCGGCGGCCACCGACGGTGACCGCGCCGCGGCTGCTCTTCTCCTCGGGCTTGAGCTCGTCGGCGCTGGCATCGGCGGCCTTGGCGTCTGCGGGCTTGGCGGCCGCGTTGGCAACCGGCGCCGGCGCGGCGCGAGCGGCGCTGGGATGAGCACACGAGACGACGGCGAGAACGGCGATGGACCAGACGACCTTGTGCATGTTGCGGCGACTCTCGCACGACCGCCGCGAGCGATGGGGAGCAAGCTCCGGCAACCGGGGGAGCGCACACGGCCGGGGTGCGACGTCGCGCGACGCCGGTGCAGCCCAGCTGCGAGCAAGCTAGTCTGACATCGCTGCCGGAGTTATCGATGCGACCTGTCGAAGGCTGTCTGGGGTGCGAGATCGCGGCCGGTCGATGCGATGTCCCGGGCGGCATCGTCGCCGAGACCACACACTGGATCGTCAATCACGCGGTCGGCCGGCTCAACCTGGGGACGCTCGTCGTCGCGCCGCGCGCGCACGTGGTGGCGATCGCCGATCTCGACGACGCGGCGGTGGCGGAGATGGGCCCGCTGTTGCGCGAGGCGGCGCGCGTGGTCGAGGCGATCTGTCGGCCGGAGCAGACCTATGTCTGCGTGTGGTCGCACGGCAAGACCGAGCGGCGACATCTTCATATCCTCGTCCAGCCGGTGACTGCGGCGCTGGTGGCGCAGCACGGCGGGCTGCGGTCGGAGCAGCTGCAAGTGCAGATCATGACGACCGGCCAGCCGCCGGACGTCGCGGACATCGAGCGGTTCTGCGCCGACGCGAGGCAGCGGTTCGCATCGCGCGCTTGAGGAACCGAACCATCATCGATCTCATGAATGACCTCGCTGTCGCGCAATCCGCGACTGGCATCTATGCAATGAGGGGCAATTGCGAGTGACCATGGCGCGGTTCGGCGATGCCTCCACCTCGATGTTGCGAGCCGTATCGTGTGCGACGTGAACGGCTCGGCGAGGTGCAGGACGTTCGCCTGGAGGGACGAAGCGAACCGCGCGCGCAGGTGGCTCGATGCGGCGGGTGGGTAGCGGGTGGCCGGGGAGACCCACGCTCGGCGCCGGGATTGACGCCAGTGGTGCCGGCGAGCTCGAGGGCGTCGCTGGCGAACAGGCCGACGTGCTAGCGTCGGGGCTGACCGGAGGCCGTGATGACGGATGACGCACTGGTGGACGCGGTCAGCGCGTTCGCCGCCGATGATCTCGAGGCGGCCCTGCGCCTGGCGGGCGGCGCATCGGCCCCCCGGGATGACCTCGGCCAGGCGATGGTGGCCTACCTCGCGCGCGTGGCGGCGCACGGCGCCACCGGTGTGTATGCGTCGCCCGAGGGGTTCACGGCGTTCATTCGCGGCGGCGGCAACCGCAGGCTGTATCGCGCGGTGACCGCGGGGCTGCGCGAGATCTATGGCGCGCTGCCGCGGCCGTTCGCGCTCGCCGATGTCGGCTGCGGAGACGGCCTCGCGCTGGTGCCGTCGGTGGAAGGCTTCGGCCTCGATGCCGCGATCACGGCGATCGAGCCATCGGGTGCGCTGCTGGCCGCCGCGGTCTGCGCGCTCGAGGCGGCGGGCGCGCGCTTCGAGTCGTTCGAGATGTCGATCGAGGCGTTCATCGCGCAGCACGGCGAGCGGCGATTCGATCTGATCCAGTCGACGTTCGCGCTCCACAACCTGCCGCGCGAGCCGCGGCGCGAGGTGCTCGCCTGGGCGCGCCGCGCGGCGCCGGCGCTGGCGATCGTCGAGTTCGACGCGCTGCCGGTCGACGCGCGCGATCCGGCGTACATCGCGCACGTGCTCGCGCGCTACCGGCGCGGCATCGCCGAGTACGACGCGGACGAGCTGGTCGTGCAGGGCTTCCTGATGCCCGTGATGTTCGGCTACTTCGCGTCGGGCCGCGCGCGGATCACCTACGAGCAGCCGGCCGCGGCGTGGGCCGCCGACCTCGCCGCGGCGGGCTTTGGCGCGGTCCGCTCGTCGGTGATCGATGACTACTGGTGGGCGCCCGCGATCCTGCTCCGTGCGGTCTGAGTGAGCGCCCTCGACCTCGGGCGAGGTCTCCCGCACAATCGCCGGCCATGGAAGGCAACATTCTCGCCGAGCACGACGGCGCGATCGCCACCGTCGTGTTGAACCGGCCCGACAAGCTCAATGCGCTGACGCGATCGATGTGGGCGCGGCTCGGCGACGTGTTTGCGGAGCTCGATGGCCGCGAGGAGGTGCGATGCGTCGTGCTGCGCGGCGCCGGGACCAAGGCGTTCGCACCGGGCAACGACATCGCCGAGTTCGAGCACGAGCGCTCCAACGTCGAGCAGGCGCGAGCGTACGGCGCCGACATGCGGCGCACGCTCGAGGCGATCGATCGCTGCCGGCATCCAGTGGTGGCGCAGATCCACGGGATCTGCGTCGGTGGCGGGCTGGAGATCGCGGCGATGGCCGACCTGCGGATCTGCGGCGAGTCGAGCCGGTTCGGCGTGCCGATCAACAAGCTCGGCCTCGTGATGGCCTACGCGGAGATCGGTGCGCTGATCGCGCTCGCGGGAGAGGCCACCGCGCTCGAGATCTTGCTCGAGGGCCGCGTGTTCGATGCGCGCGAGGCCCGCGACAAGGGCCTGGTCACGCGCGTCGTGCCTGACGATCAGGTGGAGGCCGAAGCGCGGGCGACGGCGCAGCGCATCGCCGAGGGTGCGCCGCTGGTCGCGCGCTGGCACAAGAAGTTTGCGCGCCGGCTGCGCGACGCCGCGCCGCTCAGCGACGCCGAGTACGACGAGGGCTTCGCGTGCTTCGGTACGGAGGACTTCCGCAGCGGTTACCGCGCGTTCCTGGCCAAGCAACGGCCGGTGTTCGAGGGCAAATAGGCCTCATCGAGGACAGCAGACGGCGCCCTCGGTGGCGATCGGGCCGCCCGGGGGCTGCGCGATGTTGCCCAGCGGTGGGCTGCCGCCCGGGCACACATAATCCGGTCGGTGCGTGGCGCCGTCGCCGATATCGCCAACCACGCTTCCTCCGTGCGTCGTGCACTCCTCCGGCGTGAGCTCCTTGCGCTCCGTGCGCTTGTCCTCGCCACCGGCGGGTGGATTCTGCGGCTCCGGCGGCGAGGCGCCGCAGGCGGCGCAGGCGGTCAGCGCGATGGCGATTGCCCGATGGATCGTGCGGAGTTGCATGGAGCGTTCATATCACCCTCGCCGCAGGCCGCCGCGCAGCGGGTGGGAAGATTGCCCCATTGCGGCGTTCAAGGGCCATGAAACCCCTCGCTCGCACGTTTCCTCGCATCATTCCCGTGCTGGGAATCGCGTTCGCCGGCAGCTGCGCCATGCCGGATGCCACCGTCGGCGTGGTGGCGCGCGGCGTGACGGCGGACCCGCTCGCGGAGCCGCTCGCCTTGGTCACCAAGGAGTCGCGCGAGCCGATCGGCTTCAAGGTCGTCGACGGCATCCTGATCGCGCTCACGGGCCGGATCCAGGTCGACGGCACCACGCCGGTCGAGCGCGCGCAGCGCTTCGTCGCCGCGCACCCCGCGCTCTACGGCCGCGGCGGCAGCGCGCCGGTGCTCGCCGTGCGGCGCAGCGCGAGCGAGCTCGTGGGCGACCGCGCGCTCGACATCGTCGTGCTGCGCCAGCAGATCGAGGGCATCGACGTCTACGCCGCGGAGCTGTCGATCTTGCTCGACGGCAACGACGTGATCGCGGCCGGCGGCGTGGTCCTGCCCGCGCTGCCCAAGGTCGGCACGCGGCCGACGATCGACCTCGCCGATGCGATGGTGCGGCTGCGCCGGCTCGGCGTCAGCAGCAAGCCGGTCGCGATCCCGCGCCTGGCGATCTACGATCCGCGCGTGTTCGGGCGGCCGCTCACCGCCGACAACCGCTCGCGGCTGGTCTGGCAGGTCGCGACGCCGCAGGAGCTGACCCTGCTCGACGCGCGCGATGGCACGCCGGTGTTGCGCGATACCGGCGAGCGCCAGATCTCCCTGCAAGTCTATGACGAGGGCGCGAGCCCGACGCAGCGCTACGACAGCAACGACGGCGGCTGCCAGGTCGGGTCGTGCGCCGGCGAGGTCAACAACGCGGTCGCCACCATGAAGGCCGCCTACAACTTCTACAAGAACGGCCGCGGCTGGGTCGGCTACGACGACGATGACAGCGATCACGAGACCTACGTCAACTGGGCGGGGGCGACCGCGTACCAGTCGTCGATCGACGAGGAGTTTCACTTCCAGACCGGCTGGACGGTGACC
The DNA here is from genome assembly GCA_035472155.1 of Kofleriaceae bacterium. GTDB lineage: Bacteria > Myxococcota_A > Polyangia > Haliangiales > Haliangiaceae > JABFXX01. The sequence continues at coordinate 2,573 of DATIPJ010000560.1, read as the reverse complement.
GACATCGTCGGCCACGAGTTCACGCACGGCGTGATCGAGCACCGCTCCGACCTGGAGTATCAGTACGAGTCGGGCGCGCTCAACGAGAGCTTTGCCGACCTGATGGGCAATGTCATCCAGGGCGAGAACTTCCCGACCGCGCTGGTCGGCGAGGGCAAGTCGGGCGGCGCCGTCCGCGATATGTGCGATCCGACCAGCTTCGGCCAGCCTGACAACTATGCGAATTACAATGCACCTTCGAGTGCGAATTCCGGCAATGACTATGCGGGCGTCCATACGTATAGCGGGATTCCCAATTTTGCGTGGTGCAAGACGGCGCAGCTGCTGCATGCCAAGGGCAACAGCAACGCGACGGCGCGCAACAAGATCGACGACACCGCGTGGCTCCTGATGGGCGGGCTGCCGGCCGAGGCGACGATGTACATCACGGCATCGTTCGCGATGACCGACATGCAGAACCTGTTCGGAGCGCTCGGCGGCAACCCGTGGGGCCACGCCTGCCTGGTGTGGGACGCGTGGAACCAGGTCGGCGTCACGGTCAACGGTCCGCTCACCGGACAGTGCGCGGCGATGGTCGACACCGACTTCGACGGGGTGGGCGCCGATCACGACAACTGCCCGGATGTCGCCAATCCGAGCCAGCTCGACTCCGACAACGACGGCATCGGCGACGCGTGCGACGACGACGCCGACGGCGACGGCGTGGACGACTTCCTCGATAACTGCCGCGGCATCGCCAACCCGACCCAGCAGGACAGCGATCACGACGGCACCGGCGACGCCTGCGAGGACAAGGACCACGACGCGGTCGACAATGACGTCGACAACTGCGAGGACGACTACAACCCAGGCCAGGAAGACGCCGACGGCGACTTCATCGGCGATGCCTGCGAGCCCGACAACGACAACGACGGCGTCATCGACGACAACGACAACTGCCAGTTCGTGCCGGGCGGCGGCACCGACACCGACGGCGACGGCCTGGGCGACGTCTGCGACCCGTGCCCCAACGGCGCCGACCTCGTCATCGCCTGGAGCGCGGGCGTCCATCAGGGCTCGATCAACATCCCGCCGCACCCGATCCTCGCCGACAGCGATGGCGACGGCACGCCCGATGGCTGCGACGCCTCGCCCACCGGCTTCAAGATCAACGGGCGCTGGGCCGATGCGATGACCTCGCTGTCGACCGGCGTGCACGCGACGCTCGAGGGCGCCACGACGCCGGCCGCGCCGATCGGCGTCGCGATCGATCCCTGCCACCACCGCGACTGCCGCGCGTACTCCGCGCTCGTGCCGGTGTGGGTCAAGGTCACCGGGCTCCCGGCCGGCGCGGTCGACGCGGCGATCATCGACGATCGCGGCCGCGTCCAGGCGCATCGCACCGGCGACGGCACGCTGCAGTTCGCACCGCGCGGCGGCCGGGTCTACCAGCTGCAGCTGCGCACGCGGAGCGGCCGTGCATTGACCCTCAAGGCGGGGATCGACGTCGGCGGCGGCGAGCGCTGATCCGCCCCGCGCTGCCATCACCGCGGCAGCGGGGGCAGCGCGGCCGCCGACGGCGTCAAGAACAGGCGCAGGCTGAGCTCGAGCTTGCCCTGCAGCAGGGTGAGCACGCCATTGAGCTGCGCGCGATCGAGCTGCAGTCGCGCCTGGAGCTCGCGGCGCAGGCGCTTGATCAGCGTGCCGCGAGCCCGGGCGAGCCAGCGCGCGGCGGTCGCACGATGGACGCCGTACATCGTCGCGAGGCTGTCGATGCCGAGCCGGTCGAGGAACTGGTAGCGGAGCAGGTTCCGCTCGCGCGCGGTCAGCGACACGAAGCCATGGCGAAACGCCGCACGGAACTCCGCGCCGTATTGCCGCTGCAGCAGCGCGAGCTCGGGGTCCGGGGCGTCCGCGACCGCGCCGACGTCGTCGATCACCGTCTCGCGGCAAACCTTGCGATGCAGGCTGATCGCGATCCGGATCGCCGCCACGCGAAGCCAGGTCGCGAGGCGGGCAGTTCCGTCGAAGTCGCCGATCCGCGGCGGCCGGCCGTCCTCGCCGATCAGGAATCGCAGACGCAGGAGCTGGAGCACGTCGTCGGCGGCAGGTCGCTGGATGTAGCAAGGCAGCGCGGACACCAGCGTCGCGATGTACTGCTCGTCGACGAGCGCGATCGCCCGCGTGTCGCCCCGCGCACAGGCGACGCTGAGATACAGATCACCTGCGTGAAGCCCGGCGACCTCGTCCGGCGCGAGCCGCCCTTGCACGTTTTGCGAGAATGCTGCGAGGTCCACGTCGAGCTGCGGCCATGCGTCGCGACCTCGCGCGTGCAGTGCACGGAGCTCGGTCGAACCTGCAACGACCATATGTGGAATTTGATACCAGTGTAGGAGGTAATCAAGGACAATCGAGCTACGAATGGAACATGATGAATCAGGCTCTGCGTGTCTGTCGGAGTCCATCATCGTGGGTTTTCTCGAGCACCGGCTGCCGAGCCAAGCGGTCGACGTCGTGGATGCGCACGTCGACCGCTGTGCGCTCTGTCGCCTCGTCCTGACCGAGCTCGCGCGCACCTCGCCGACTGCGGCATC
>DATIPJ010000559.1:0-2466 GCA_035472155.1 Kofleriaceae bacterium | reverse complement strand
CCGCCGCCGGTGCCGCTGACCACGCAGGAGATGGATCAGCTCTACGAGCTGCCATTCGCGCGCATCCCGCACCCGCGCCACGCGGCGCAGAAGCTGCCCGCGTACGAGATGATCAAGTTCTCGGTGACGATCCTGCGCGGCTGCTTCGGCGGATGCAGCTTCTGCTCGATCACCGAGCACGAGGGCCGCGTGATCCAGAGCCGGTCGGAGAAGTCGATCCTCGACGAGATCGAGCGCATCCGCGATCAGACGCCCGGGTTTCACGGCATCATCAGCGACCTCGGCGGGCCGACGGCGAACATGTACCGCATGGCCTGCAAATCGCGCGAGATCGAGGCCGCGTGCCGCAAGCCCTCGTGCGTCTATCCCGACATCTGCGACAACCTCGGCACGGATCATGCGCCGCTGGTGGCGCTCTACCGCAAGGCGCGCGCGCTCCGCGGCGTGAAGCGGATCTTCGTCGCATCGGGCGTGCGATACGACCTCGCGGTGCGCTCGCCGGAGTGGATCCGCGAGCTGGCGCAGCACCACACCGGCGGCTATCTCAAGATCGCGCCCGAGCACACCGAGGACGGCCCGCTCGAGCACATGATGAAGCCCGGCATCGGCGCCTACGACCGGTTCAAGGAGCTGTTCGATCGGTACAGCCGCGAGGCGGGCAAGGAGCAGTACCTGATCCCGTACTTCATCGCGGCGCACCCAGGCACCACCGACGAGGACATGCTGCAGCTCGCGCTGTGGCTCAAGCGCAACGGCTTCCGCCCCGATCAGGTCCAGGCGTTCCTGCCGTCGCCGATGGCGAGCGCGACCGCGATGTATCACACCGGCTGGAATCCGCTGCGCTCGCTCAAGGCGCGCCAGCGCGTGCCGGTCGTGCGGGGGCTCGCGCAGCGCCGCCTCCACAAGGCGTTCCTGCGGTACCACGATCCGAACAACTGGCCGACGCTGCGCGAGGCGCTGCGCCGGATGGGGCGCTCCGACCTGATCGGCAACGGCAAGCACCACCTGGTGCCGTCGTGGCAGCCGGCCGGCACCGGCGCGGCGCGCGAGGGCCGGCGCGGTCCGCGGCCCGGCGTTTCGCTCACCCAGCACACCGGGCTCCCGCCGATGCCGCACGCGAAGCGCCGCAAGCGCTGACCTCAGGCGAGCGAACGCGAGCCGTCTTTTCCGGATAGGCGAGCGCTTCGCGAGCCGATCGAGGCGACGGAGACCGCATGCAATGCGGTCTGCCAGGAGACTGTGAGCGGGGTCGTGGACGTACACCAGACCCTTTTGTGGTCCGGACGCGGCGGGGTAGATTCGACGTCCCGGCATGGCGGCGCCGCCCTCCTCTTCGTCCGATGACTTCGCGATCGGCAGCGTGCTCGACGGCCGCTACCGGATCGACGCGGTGCTCGGCACCGGGGGCATGGGGCGGGTCTATCGCGCCGAGCACACCAAGATCGGCAAGCCGGTCGCGATCAAGGTCCTGCATGCCGACCTGCATCGCAACCGCGAGGCATCGCAGCGCTTTCAGCGCGAGGCCATCGCCTCGGGGCGGCTCGATCACCCCAACATCGTCGGGGTCAGCGACTTCGGCGTGCTCGACGGCGGCACGTGCTACCTCGTGATGGAGGTCCTCGAGGGTGAATCGCTCGGCGACCGGCTGGCGCGCGAGCGGCGCATCCACTGGGTCGAGGCGATCGACATCCTGCGCGGCGTGCTGCACGGCCTGCGCCACGCGCACGACCGCGGCGTGGTGCACCGCGACATCAAGCCCGACAACGTGTACCTGGCGCGCAAGGACGGCGACCCGGTGATCAAGATCCTCGACTTCGGAATCGCCAAGCTCTACGCCGGCAGCGCCGATGATCCGGCGTCGACCCGGGCCGGGCTCACCGTCGGCACACCGGCGTACCTGTCGCCCGAGCAGGCGTGCGGTGGCGAGATCACGCCGAAGTCGGACCTGTACTCGGCGACGATCGTGCTCTACGAGATGCTCGCAGGGCGCGCGCCGTTCGAGGACAAGGATCCCCTCGCGATGCTCGGCGCCCACGTGAGCCGCCGCCCGCCGATGTTCGTCGAGGTCGCCCCGGGCCTCGACATCCCGCGGCCGCTGGAAGACATCGTTCAGCGCGGGCTGAAAAAGAGCGCGGTCGACCGGATCGGGACGGCCGCCGACTACCTCGCGATGCTCGATGCGTTCTCGCCGCCGCTGCATCCGATGCCGCGCTCCGCCACGCCGCTCGAGCTCGAGGTCGCCTCGGCGCGGATCCGGATCCCGCCGAGCCTCACCGCGGCCACGCGCGATCCGGTGCAGCACAGCGATGCGATGCAGGCGGCGTGGGATGCGGCCGCGCGCGGGCAGCTCGCGACAGCTCCCACGAGCGCCGGCCAGGGCAAGCCGCCGCCGGCAAACGGGGTGCTCCCGGTTGTGCCCGGGGCGACATCGCCGCCGGGTGCAGCGCCATCGAGCGCAGCGCCATC
>DATIPJ010000558.1:0-3379 GCA_035472155.1 Kofleriaceae bacterium | reverse complement strand
TGGATCCACCAAACAAGGAACCGGCCGGCGATCCTGACGCAGATGCTGCCGCGCCCCGAGCCCGCTGCGGGTCGGGTGGCGGCGAGACGCGCGAGCGTGATCGCGGTACCATTTCATGATGGAGCACCTGACGGGGACGCGGATCCGGCGTGAAGCGACGCCGGCGACGGTCAACCTGCGGCGCTGCAAGCTGGTCGTGATCAAGGGCGCACAGCGAGGCACGGAGTTCGTGATCGCGGGCGACGTGTTTCGCGTCGGCAAGGCGCCCGAGAACGATCTCGTGCTCACCGATGAGACGGTGTCGCGCGTGCACTTCGAGATCATGCGCGACGGCAAGGGTTACCTCGTCCGTGATCTCAAATCGACGAACGGGACGTTCCTCGATGGCGCCGAGGTGAAGGAAGCCTACCTCCGTGCAGGATCGGTGATCGGCCTCGGTGCGTGTGAGCTGAAGTTCACGCCCTTCGAGGAGCGGATCGAGATCCTGCCGAGCGAGAAGGAGTCACTCGGCGAGATGGTCGGCAAGTCGCCGGCGATGCGCGAGATCTTCGGACTGGTCGAACGCATCGCACCGACGGACGCCACCGTGCTCATCGAGGGAGAGACCGGCACCGGCAAGGACATGGTCGCGCGCACGCTGCACCAGCTGTCGCCGCGCGCGGGCGCGTCGTTCATCGTCGTCGATTGCGGCGCGGTCGCCGGCACGCTGATCGAGAGCGAGCTGTTCGGCCACGAGAAGGGCGCGTTCACCGGCGCAGTGTCGGCGCGCCAGGGCGCGTTCGAGCTGGCGAGCGGCGGCACGGTATTCCTCGACGAGCTGGGCGAGCTGTCGCTCGATCTGCAGCCCAAGCTGCTGCGCGTGCTCGAGCAGCGTGAGCTGCGCCGCGTCGGCGGCACCAAGACGATCAAGGTCGACCTGCGCGTGATCGCGGCGACCCGCAAGGACCTGCGCTCCGAGGTCGAGAAGGGCAAGTTCCGCGAGGACCTCTACTTCCGGCTCAACGTGGTGCCGATCACCGCACCCTCGCTGCGCGAGCGACGCGAGGACATCCCGCTCTTGATCGACGCGATACTCGCCAAGCTCGCGCCGGGCAGCGGCATCGCGATCTCCGACGCGACGCGCCTGGCGCTGATGGCGCACGACTGGCCGGGCAACGTGCGCGAGCTGCGCAACGTCATCGAGCGCGCGCTCGCGCTGGGCGCCGACCCCGGAATGCTCGTCGCGCCGCTCGGTGGCGAGCCGACCTCGCGCGGCGCGCAGCTGCGCGATGGCATCGAGTTCGACCCCGGCGTCTCGTTCCGCGACACCAAGGAGAAGTGGAACGAGCTGTTCGAGCGCCGCTACCTGACGTGGCTGATCAAGCGCGCCGAGGGCAACATCTCCAAGGCCGCGCGCGATGCCGACATGGATCGCAAGTACCTGCACAAGCTGCTGCGCAAGTACGGGGTCACCGCGGGCAGCGACGCTACCAGCGACGACGACGAGAATTGAGAGCGCTACGCCTGGGGCGGCGTGCGGGTCGCGAGGCGCGACACGTAGCGCGAAGCCGTGCGGCGCTTGAGGATGCCCTTGGTCACGGCGCTGTCGATGATCGACACCGCCGCCTTCACCAAGCTCGCGGCCTCGTTCGCTTTGTCGTCGACGGCGACGCGCGCCTTCTTCACGGCGGTGCGAAGCGTGGCCATCGCGGCGCGGTTGCGCACGCGATGCTTGATCATCTTGCGATTCTGTTTCTCGGCCGAAGCGATATTGGCCACGTGGTTCTCCTGGCGGAGCGAGTGGGTAACCCGAGCGCCGCGCAGTGTCAAGCGCGGTCGGCCTCGCGAGACGCTGCCGTCGAGTCAGATGTACAGTGCCCAGGATCCCGGGGTGCCCGGGGCAGAGCCCCGGGTGTGTGCAGTGTCTTGTGCAGTGTCTCGTGGGCACCGCGTGACGATTTTGCGAAGAGACCCGCGGGAGTACCCACCGCAATTGTGGATAACTTGCGGACCGCTTGGCAACGATCGGGTTGATCTCATCGAGATCGCACTCACTCGATCTCGCCTGCACAAAAAAGCATCACTTTCGTCACGCGTCTCACTCAGGTCTGTGGCTCGTTCCGCTTCGCGTCGTTCCACAGGGCATCCATCTCCTCGAGCGTCGACGTCTGTGGCGCCCTGCCACGGGCACTGAGCGCATCCTCTACATTTTCGAACCTCCGCTGGAATCGTGCAGTGGCATCGATCAAGGCGTTCTCGGCATCGACCCCGACTTTCCGAGCAACATTCACCACCGCGAACAAGAGGTCGCCGATCTCGTGGTGCATCGCCTTGGCGTCGCCCGCCCGGACCGCCTCGGAGACCTCGCGGACCTCCTCCTCGACTTTTGCGAAGGAGCCCTCCCAGCCGGGCCAGTCGAAGCCGACCTTGCCGGCCTTGGACCCGATCTTCTGGGCGCGCGCGAGGGCCGGGCCCGGCTTGACCCCGGCGAGCACGCGGTCCTTCTGGACGCCCGCCGCCGCCTTCTCGGCGCGCTTGATCTCATCCCACTGGGCGAGGACCTGAGCGCTGGTGGTGACGTGCGCGGCGTCGCCGAACACATGGGGGTGCCGGCGCACCAGCTTCTCGGAGATGCTCGCGACCACGTCGTCGATCGCGAACGCCCCCTCGGCGGCGCGCAGCGCGGCGTGAAACACGATCTGCATGAGCAGATCGCCGAGCTCCTCGCAGTGGCCGGCGACGTCGCCGCGCGAGAGCGCGTCGAGCACCTCGTAGGTCTCCTCGATCAGGAACGGCCGCAGCGTGTCGAGCGTCTGCTCGCGGTCCCACGGACAGCCATCGGGCGCGAGCAAGCGGTCCATGATCTCGACGAGCCGGGCCAGCGATGCCCCCGGCGCGCCCGACGCTGCGTCGGCGTCGCTACGACCTTGCGGATTCATGGCGCGCACCATAGCGGATTGGCGTGCTATACGAGCCGCTCCTGCGAGCCGGACACGCCCGCGGGATGGCAGGACCACGTGACCAAGGCGATCCGACGCGAAAAACTCTCGTTCGACGACCCCGAGGCGCTGCAGGCGCTGTGCGGCAGCAACAACGCACGCCTCAAGCTCATCGAGCGCACCGCAGGCGCGCAGGTCCACCTGCGCGGCAACGAGATCACGATCGAGGGCGACGAGGCAGCGGCGGGGACCGCGCGGTCGGCGCTCGAGCAGCTCTACGACCTCGCGCTGTCGGGCCAGGCGCTGACCTCCGACGACGTGGTCCGCGCGGTCAAGCTGATCCAGGGCGACGCCGGCGGCGCGCCCCCGGGCACGCTCCGCGCGGTGTTCGGCGATACCATCCTCACGCCGCGCACCGGCCGGCCGATCGCCCCCAAGGGCGCGGCGCAGAAGAGCTATGT
>DATIPJ010000557.1:0-4035 GCA_035472155.1 Kofleriaceae bacterium | reverse complement strand
CGGAACACGTCGAGGAACAGCCGGCAGCCGGCGAGCACGTTGTGCTTGACGATGCAGGTCACACGGCGCTTGCGGTCGCCGGGCGCGCCCCGGTCGCGGCGGCGCGACAGCTCGAACGCGGCGCGGATCACGCGCTGCGACGCGCGCCGCGTGATCACCCGCAGATCGGTCGCGCGCTCCGCGGAGCGCTCGGCAATGCCGGAGTACAGCCCCTCGGTGTTCTCGCGCACGATCACCATGTCGACCGTGTCGGGCGACCACACCTCGCGGAACTTGCCCGACAGCCCGTGCCGCGTGCCGGGCAGGCAGCGCACCGGGCGCACGTTGGCGTAGAGGTCGAGCTTGATCCGGTTGCCGATCACCGGCGACCAGCCGGCCATCTTCTGCGTGCCGTCGGGATCGCGCATGGTGACCGGCGAGCCGTCGGGGCCGTTCCAGCCGACCGCGCCGAGCAGGATCGCATCGGCGGCGCGGCAGCGCTCCTCGGCGCCCTCGGGCCAGTCGCGGCTCTTGTGCTCGAGGTAGAACTTGCCGCCGCACGGGATCTCCTCGACGGAGAACGCCGCGCCGGTGCCGGCCGCGACGAGATCGAGCAGCGCTCGCGCGTGGCCGATCACCTCGACACCGATGCCATCCCCGGGGAGCAGGACCAGATCGTACGTAGCCTTGGGCGAAGCCATCGCACCGAACGTAGCAGGACGTGCGCGCGCCGTCCGCGCGTCGGTGCCAATGCAGGCGATGCGTCCGCGCGTCGGTGCTAATGCAGGCCGATGCGTCCGCGGACGAGGCGCTGCACCGAGATCAGGCCCTCGGCCGTCTTCTGTGAGAGTAGATCCGTTCGCGGCGGCGACCAGCTGTGCGGCTTGTCGACGTACGGGATGCCGATCTGTTGCAGCCACTTCTGCGGCGAGTTGCCGCCGATCATCGCGAACACGATGTCGTTGGGCAGCTCCTCGCGGCGGCCGTCTTCCTTGTGAGTGACCACGACGCCGCCCGGCGTGACCTCGGCGACCTGGGTCGCGGCGCGCATCTGGAACCGGCCGGCGGCGAGCGCGTCCTCGATCAGCTTGCGGTTCTTGGGCTTGATGCCCTCGAGCTTGGCGCCGCGGGTCGAGAACCACACCTGGTTGCGGCGCTCGGGCGCCGAGAGCGCGAGCACGACCTCGACCGCAGAATCCGAGCCGCCGACGACGAGGATGCTGCGGCCGATCCACTCGTCGGGGTCGACCAGCGAGTTCTTGACCTTCTCCAGGTCGTCGCCAGGGCAGCCCAGCTTGCGCGGGTTGCCGAGCGTTCCGATCGCGAGCACGACACGCGCGCAGGTCAGCTCGCCGGCCGGCTGGCCCTTGCCGTCACCGAGGACGAGCGAGAACCCGCCGCCCGCCGGCTTCACGTCGATGACGTTGTGCTGGTAGCGAATCGCGACGCGGTGCTGATCGACCAGCTGCTGCCAGGCGCCGAGCAGCTCCTCGCGCGAGGTGTCCCAGTGGGGAAGCGTGGCCTCGAGCCCGACGTCGTGGGGCTCGGCCATGACCTCCTTGCCCTTGTGATAGTAGTTGCGGATCGTCCACGCGAACGCGCGCTCCTTCTCGAGGACGACGTACGACAGCCCGAGCTCGATGCAGGTGACCGCGGCTGACAGGCCCGCCGGGCCGCTGCCGATGATCGCCACGTCGACCTCGCAGCCGGCGGCACGGCCGATGCCGGGTCGCACGCCCTGCTGGATCATGCGCTGGATGATCGCGCGGCCGAGGTTGGTCGCGTTCTTGACCTGCGGCGTGCCCGAGGCCTGGCCGATCAGGAACATGCCGGCGACCGGCGTCTCGTGGAAGGCGTCGATCGACGGCATCGGGACCATCGGGGGCGGCTTGTCGGCGTCGTGCATGCGCAATGCATCGAACGCGCAGGCGTGCTCGCACTTCTTGCACTGGATGCAGGCGTCGAAGTTGATGACGCGCGACTTGTGATCGACGAGCTCGAGCACGCTCGCCGGGCAGGCCTGCACGCACAGCGAGCAGCCGACGCACTTGCTGTCGTTGATCGAGTGCACGAGGCGCTTCACGACCTCGGCGGGGTGCGCCTTGAGGTCGTCGACCATCGCGTCCGAGGTCCGGCGCCGGCGCAGCCGCAGCCAGCCGCCGAACAGGATGCCGGGCGCGCCGCCGACCAGGCCGATCGCCAGCGCCCAGCCGAGCGAGCCGAGCGGCCTCGGCATCGAGAGCGCACCGCCCACGCCACCGTCGGCGGGTGTGACCCTGGCGAGCGTCGTCTGGTGCTCGCGCGCGTGGCAGCGCTCGCAACCGCTCTGCGTCGCTGCGGCGCCACCGTCATGGCAGCGGAAGCACGCCAGCCCCGGATTGCCTTGGACGAGCCCTCCGCCGCTGGGCTTGGCGTGGCACGAGGTGCAGCCGATGCCGACCGCGCGCTCCGCCGATGGATCCAGCGCGCCCGCGATACCTGCCGCCGGTGCGGGTGGGGCGGCGCCCGCTACGACGGGTGCGGTTGTCCCCGCGCCGGTGGATCCCGCGCCGGAGGCGGATCCCGCGCCGGTGGTGGATCCCGCGCCGGTGGTAGATCTCGCGCCTGAGCTGGATCCCGCGCCGGCCGGTGATCCAGCGGAGCTGCTTCCGGCGATGACGGGGCCACGCGGTGCGCTTCCCGACGAGGCCGGCGCGGAGGCGCCTTGCGTTGCAGACTCGCGGGCGCGGATCGGCTTGCCGGCGGCGTCGACGGGGATGCGCGAGTGGATGGCGTGGAGAAGCTCGAGCTTGGGGCGCTGGTCGCGGAGAGGGCCGGCGGCGAGCTTCTGCGGCACGGTTTGCGGGACGAAGTCGGCGAGGTGCTGCTGGCGATGGCAGCCCGCGCACGCGGCCTGGGCGTGGAGCGCGTGATCGGGGGACGGGCCGCGGTGCTCGCGGTGGCAGCCGGCACAGCCGAGGGTGTTGTGCGCGGTGCGCGGGCCGAAGTCGGTGTGGCACTTCGCGCAGCGTGCGCTGTCGATCCGCGCGCCCGAGGTGTGGCAGGCGCCGCACACGGTGGAGCCGACCGCCTTGGTGCGGAACGCTTCCCTCAGGTGGGCGCCCGAGATCGGATGATTGAGGAGCGCCGAGCCGCGCTCGAACAGCACGGTGCCGCCGCACAGCGCGAGCGCGGCGATCACCGACAGGATGACCGCGCCGCGCATCGGGCGGTTTCGCGCGAGGTCGCTCGAGGGGCGCCAGGCGGGCGCACCGCGTCGCAGGTCTTTCTTGCGCGCGGCGATCTCGTGCTCGATCGCGCCCGCGTCCATGCGGTAGAGGGTGCGCATCGGCTCGGCCGGGCCATGCAGGCCCGAGGCGCCGGAGCCGGCGCGGGGCAGGCGCGCCTGCGAGGCGTGCGCGCGCGCGACGTCGAGCGCGGCCTCGGCGAGGGCGGCGTCGGCGCGCTCGATCGTGCAGACCTCGCCGCGGATCGCGACTCGGAACAGCGTGTCGCGGACGCGCAGCACGCAGCTCGGCGGCAGGTGCTGGCCGACGACGCGCTTGTCGTCGACGTACGTCCCGGCCTGCGACGTGTCGCGGATCGAGAAGCCGTCGGTCCACTCGATCACGCAGTGCTCGCGCGAGACGGCGGGGTCATCGATGATGACGTCGCAGTGCGGCGCGCGGCCGAGCACGATGCGCGGCGCCTTGACGACGCGGGCGTCGAGCACGAAGCGCGGCTCGGGGCCATCGGCCTGGCCGGGCACCATGGTCGTGAACTGCATCGCGCCGCGGGTCGCCCCGGTCACGCCGCCGACCAGGCGCGCCTCGAGGACGTGGATGCCGATCGCGATCAGGTCGCCCGGGCGCAGCGCGGTGCCGTGCCGGATGCGCTCGCCGTTGATCAGCGTGCCGTGCTCGGAGCCCAGGTCGGTCGCGACGAACTGATCGTCGCTCTTGGAGACCGCACAGTGCAGTGGGCTCGCGGCGATATCCGACAGCATCACGGTGCAGTCGGCGCGCGTGCCGATGATGATCTGCTCGTTGCCGAGCGGGATGCGCTGGCCCTTGTTGG
>DATIPJ010000556.1:0-4355 GCA_035472155.1 Kofleriaceae bacterium | reverse complement strand
CGGTGGCGCGGCAGCTGGTTGGCGATCCGCACGCGCACGATCTTGATGGGCGCGCCGGGAGGCACGAAGACGGTCATCTGCTGATCGAGGCCGTGGCTGGTGCGCTCGAAGATCGTGTAGCCGGCGCCGTGGCGAACGGTGACCGGGGCGTCGCGCCCGGCGGGCAATGGCGTCGGCGACCAGACCTCGGCGGTTTCTTCGTCGCGCAGGTAGACGACCTCGGCGGGGGTGTCGAACACCGGATCGTTGCGCCAGGGCGTGAGCTTGTTCTCGCCGCTGTTGATCGACCACGTCGTGCCGAGGGCGGATTCGCTGACCAGGCAGCCGAGCTGGTCGTTGGCGAGCACGTTGCACCAGGGCGCCGGTGTGGTGCCGCCCGGCGGCAGCGCGATCGCGTACTCGCGGCCATCGGCGGTGAAGCCACCGGTGCCGTTGTCGAACGCGAGCGTGGGCCGCGGCCGCTCGGGCGCGGGTGCGCTGGTGCCGAGCGTCGGCTCGAAGCGAGGCAGGCGCGCCGCGGCCTCGGCGACGCGGCCGAACCGCGCCGCGAGCGTGCCGTCGCGGGTGTCGAGGAGCACGCGCGCGCACGCCTCGAGGTGGCGGCGCTCGTCGTCGGACATCTGGTCGGCGGCGAGCAGGTAGATGCCGCCCTTGCGGCCGATCCAGCCGCCGTCCTCGTGCTGGGCGAGCACGCGGCGCAGCGTGCCCGAGCCTTCGCTGGCGTAGCCGGTGGCCTGCTCGTCGATCAGCACGAGGTCGATGCGCTGGCCCGAGCCGCGCAGGTACCGCTGGGCGGCGAGGGTCTCGCGCAGGACCTTGGCGCTCGCATCGTGGACGCGGACGACGATGATCGGATCGTCGCCCGAGATGCCGCGCCCCCACAGCCGGTGCTTGGCCGGGCGCACGCCGGTGCGCGGCCCGCGCAGCGTGGGGTCGGCGAACAACAGGCCCGAGAACAGCTGCTGGATCGACGGCACCAGCGCCGGCTCGACGTCGGTGCGCTGGAGGCGGCGCGGGCTCTCAAGCTCGGCGTCGCGGAACGCCCAGCGCACCGCGTGCATCGAGCCGTAGCGCCGCGCCAGCTCGGTCGCCACCGTGCGCGACCGACCGACCGCGGTGACGAATGCGAGCGCGACCGTGCCGTTGGCCGGGAGCTCGACCGACGCCATGAGGCTCATGATCGGATCGAGCATCGCGCCGGTGGCGCCGCGGAGGGGGCCGTTGCCGGCGAGCGCCGCTGGCGTGTGCAGGCTCGTGCCGCGGCCGTAGAACGCCGCGCGATCGGTCTCGTGGCCGGCGAAGGCGACCTGCGTGCCCTCGCGGACCAGGCGGTGCACGAGGACCGCGGGAGTCTCGTCCTGGGACTTCTGCCTCCGTGCGAAGAGCAGGCCCTCGAGCTCGGCGAGCTCCTCGCTGACCACGAACATGCTCGAGAACGCGGGGTGCACGGGCGCCTCGGCGCGCGCGACCAGCACGGGGCGCCCGGCGCTGGTCACGGTGAGGCGACGCGGGCGATCAGTCTCGTTGTGCAGCGTGACCTGGCGGACCTCGACGTCGTCGGCAGCGGCGACCGCGACGTCGACGTGCACCGAGATGCCCTCGGCGCGGCGATGCAGCTCGATCTTGTGCATCGCGTAGCTGGTGCGGCCCTGCGGCGAGGTCGCGAGCCACACGCGGCGGCTGGCCTCGTCGCGCAGGTAGATCCACACGCCATCGGCGCCGCTGGTCGCGTCGGGCTGGAACCGCGTGAGCGCGAGGCCGTGCCAGCTCAGCCCGCCGCCGCCGGTGTCGGTGACCAGGCTGGTCAGCCGGCCGTTCGAGAGCACGAACGACTGCGGCCGCGATGGATCGGCGCTCGTCCATGGGCCGGGGGGATCGGGCAGCGCGAGCTCGTCGACGGACTCCGCGGTGTCGAGCGCCTGGCCGAGCGGCCACTCCGCGGGCGCGCGATCGGGGGCGCGCTCGTCGAGCAAGAGCTCACCGGTGGCGATGACCGGGTCGGCGTGGAACCGATCGACCATCGAGCGGCGGTTGAGCAGATTGCCGAGCGCGACGAACAGCATGCCCTGGTGGTGCGCCATGTACGAGTGAACGATCGTGGACTGCTGGCCCTCGCTCGCGCGCTCGGGGGTGAGGTCGAGCGCCTCGTAGAGACCGTACATGCCGCCCATGCCCATCGCCTCGAGCGCGCGCAGGTTGGCGACGACGGCGCGCGGGCGGATCGCCACCGCCAGCGCGGAGGCGTAGGGGGTGACCACGTGATCGTCCTCGAGGCCGCGCTTGAAGCCCAGGCCGGGCACGCCGAACGAGCGGTACTGGTAGGTCTGCGCGGCGTCGCGCAGCGCGAACGCGGACTCCGAGATGCCCCAGGGCTCGCCGTTCTGCTTGCCCCACGCGATCTGCGCCTCGACGACGAGCTCGGAGGTGCGCGCGAGCAGCGTGCCCTCGTGGCTGCGCATCAGGAGGTTGGGCATCAGGTACTCGAACATCGTGCCGCCCCACGACAAGAGCGCGGGCGTGCCGTCGACCGAGGTCATCGGGCGACCGAGCGTGTACCAGTGCGCCTCGGGCACCTCGCGCCGCACGATCGCGAGGTAGCTCGCGAGCCGCGCCTCGGTGGCGAGCAGGTCGTAGTGATTGGCGTCGAGGTGATCGGCGGTGACGTTGTAGCCGATGCGGAACAGCTTGCGCTCGGCGTCGTAGAGCAGGCGGAAGTCCATGCCGCGGACCTCGTCCTCGGCGCGCGCGGCGATGGCGGCGAGCTCGGCGAGGAGCGCGGTCGCGTGGCTCTTGCCGCGGGCGAGCGCGTCGGCGATCCGCTGCGCCGACGCGTCGAGCTCGGCGGTCAGCGCGCCGCGCGTGCGCTGATCGTCGCGCCACGCCGCGAGCTCGGCCGCGAGCCGGCCGGCGGTCTCGGGGATGTCGCCGAGGCGGAGCTGGGCCGTCAGCGCGACGGCGCGCGCGGCGGGCTCGTCGGCGAGCGCGAGCCAGGGCAGGTGTGCGTCGAGCTCGCGCCGCATCTGGCGGAGCTGGCGGTGGAGCTGGCCGATCGCCTCGCGCAGCGCGTGGAGCAGCTCGCCATCGTGGCGCAGCGCGCCGGTCTCGACGAACGCGAGCACCTCGCGGTCGAGCTCGACCGCCGTCGTGTCGCACAGCGTGCGCAGCGCCGGGTACGCCGCGGTCGGCTCGTCGAGCCCGACCGCGGCCGCGGCGCGCATGCGCTCGATCCAGGGCACGAGCCGGCGCGCGTCGGGGATCGTCGCCAGCACCTCGGCGAGGACATCGATCGAATCGACGAGGCCCTGCCACGGCTCGGCGCGCACCACGGGCGACGACGACAGCTCGCGGCAGCCGTGCGCGAGCGCGATCAGGCAGCCCGCGAAGTTGCCGCTGTCGACGGTCGACACGTAGCGCGGCAGCAGCGGCTGCAGGCTGCGCGTGTCGTACCAGTTGAGCAGGTGGCCCTGGTAGTGGGCGAGGCGCGCCACGCTGTCGAGCGCACCGCGCACGCGCAGCGACAGCTCGCTCGCGCCGAGGTAGCCGAAGTCGTAGGCCGACAGCGTCGAGAGCAGCAGCAGGCCGATGTTGGTCGGCGATGTTCGGTGCGCGGTCTGTTCGTGCGGCGCGGCCTGGTAGTTGTCGATCGGCAGCCATTGATCGACCGGGCCCACGAACGCGTCGAAGAACCGCCAGGTCCGGTGGGCGAGCAGGCGCAGGTAGCGCTGCTCGTCGGGCGCGAGCGGCTCGAACGGCGAGGGCACCGGCCGGCTGATCCAGGCCGCGATCTCGGGCGCGACGAGCCAGATCGCGAGCAGCGGCGCGGCGGCGATCAGCGCGTGCGGCCGCACCCATGCGATCAGCGCGGCGAACCCGATCGCGAGCACGGGCGACCCCGCGGCGGCGCGCCAGGCCAGCGCGCGCGGGGCGCGGGCGGCGCCGAGCTCGGCGTGCGCGGCCGTCGTCCACTGCAGCATGTAGCGCCGGGTGAGCACGGCGCGGAACACGACGCGCACGATCGCATCGACGACGATCGCGGACTCGTGCGCCAGGAACACGACGGCGAGCGCCGCGCGCGCGACCACCTGCCGGCGCAGCCCGCCGCGGACGATGCCGGGCAGCTGCGGCGCCAGCATCGCCACGAGCGCAGCGACCGTCCACGCCAGCGGCGATCCGGGCAGCCACGTCCAGCCGAGCACGAGCAGCAGCAGCACCGCCGGCCCGGTCAGGCTGCGCCGCAGGTTGTCGAGGATCTTCCAGCGGGCGATGAGTGGCAGCCGATTGCGCTGAAGCCCTGCGCGTGAGGGCACGAAAGGAAACAGCCACCATAGGATCTGCCAGTCGCCGCGAACCCAGCG
>DATIPJ010000555.1:0-13098 GCA_035472155.1 Kofleriaceae bacterium | reverse complement strand
TGAGGATCAGCGCGTCGTCGAGCGCCTTCGCGCGCGCCTTGACGCCGATCGGGCGCCCGCAGATGTAGCGGCAGATCAGCGACGGTGTGACGGTGGTGCGGTCGGGCGATTCAAGCGCGCGGTATTCGCGGCCGAGCACCGAGTCGAACTTGCCGACCTGGAGGGCGAGCGAGACCTGTTCGAGCGCCGGTCGCCACTCTGCGTAGGCGAGCTTGACGTCGAGATAGTCGCCGACGAAGAGCCCCATCGGGTTGGAGACGTCGCGGCCGCGCGGCACGAAGTCGACGCTGCCGACCAGGCTCGCCGCGTCGCCGATCCCGACGAGCAGGCCGAGGTTGAGCGCGTTGACCAGGAAGGTCGACTTGCCGCGCGAGTCGATCGGATCGAACGTGACGGCGCGCGACTCGCCGGTGTCCGCGGGCTCGCCGCGCGCGTTGACCGTGGTCGAGAGCGGATCGCCCATGAACACCCACGAGCCGGGGACGATGCCGGCGTACTCGGGGAAGACCAGGTTGCCGACATCGCTGCGCGTGCCCGCGCCGTCGCCGGTGGTCGCGAACAGGCCGACATCGAGATAGCCCGAGAGCCGCACCGAGACCCGCCCGAGCTCGTCGACCCGGCGCTCGAGGGCGGCGTTGTCGTCCTTGAGCCGCGCCAGCTCGTCCTCGAGCTGCTGCATGCGGTCGACCGGCTTGCGAGGTGGCGCTGGCGCATCGCGATCATCGCCCCGCGCGGGCGAGGCGAGGGCGAGGAGCACCAGCGCACCCTTGATCACGGCGCCGGGTCCTTGGCTTGCGCGGCCAGCTGGTCGACGAGCGGCGCCGGCGCACCCCACATCCCGAGCAGCGCGGCCGCCCCGCACGATTCGCGCAGGCCATACCACGTCGTCATGTCGGACGTCCCGAGCCGATCGACCTCGAGGAGCAGCGCCGCGAGCGCCTCGATCGACGAGCCGTTGGCGCGCCGCACCGCGTGGGCGCGGGCGCGTGCGCGCTCCGCGAGGTCGATGATCGGCGCCGCGGCCTCGCCGCTGACCGGCAGAAGGAAGCCGCTGTCGATCATGCGCTCGAAGTAGGTCGTACCGACGAGGTCGACCGCCTCGGTGAGCGTCGTCACCTCGGTGCGCGCGCCGAGGAATTCCGAGCCGGTCATGTGGAGCAGCGCGGCGGCGAGCGCGGGGTGCTCGATGATCTCGAGCACGGCGTCGCGACCGGCGAGCACCGCGGCGCGCGAGCGCTCGATCGTGGCGACATCGATGCCGAGCGCCGTGATCGAGCCCATCGCGAGCGCCGGGTCGTTCGCCGGGCCCGCGGCTTCCGCCGCCAGGGCGTAGCGATGGAGCTCGCGGCAGGTCTCGGCGATCACCCTGATGTTGCACGGCTTGCAGAGGAAGCGGTGCGCGGTCGGCAGCGCGCGGGTCGCCGCATTGGCCTCGGCGGTTCCGGTCAACAGCACGCGCCCGACGCTCGGCCGGGTCCGCGCGATCTCCTCGAGCAGCTCGAGGCCGGTGATCCCCGGCATCTGGACGTCCGAGACCACGACGGCGCACGGCGCCAGCGCGAGGGTCACGAGCGCCTCGGCCGCCGAGCACGCGATCACGATCTCGAACGAGCGCGCGCAGCGGGTGAGCGCGCGGCGCAGGCCCGAGACGACCTCGAGCTCGTCGTCGACCAGGAGGATGCGCGGCGGGACCTCAAGCTCGGTCACGGTGCACCTCGCTCGCCGCGCCCGGGCCCGCGGACGGGGAGCGACACGACGAATCGCGTCCCGACACCGGTGGTGCTCTCGAACCGCAGCGCGCCGGCGTGGCGCGCGACGACGTTGTGCGCGATCGCGAGCCCCTGTCCGGTGCCGCGCCCGACCGGCTTGGTCGTGAAGAACGGATCGAACACCCGGTCGCGGATCTCGGCGGGGATGCCGATGCCGTTGTCGGCGATCGAGATCTCGACGCATCCGCGCGCCTTGTCGTGGCTCGAGTGGATGCGGATGCAGCCCTGGATCTTGGGCTCGCGGCGATCGATGGCGTGCGCTGCGTTGACGATCAGGTTGGCGAGCACCTGCTGGATCTCGCCGACGTGGCAATGGACCTGCGGCAGATCGCCGAGCGCGAGCTCGATGTCGGCGACCTGGCGGTACTCGTGGCGCACCACCTCGAGCGTGGCGTTGACGGCGCGGTTGAGATCGGCGGGCCGCATCTCGGGCGCGTCGCTGCGCGAGAACTCGCGCATCGCGCCGACGATCCGCGCGATCGACTTGGCACCGATCAGGATCGACCGCACGCCCTCCTCGAGGTCCGAGCCCAGCGCCGGCAGCTCCGCGGCCATCTCCTGCGCGCGCCCGGCGGCCGGGCCTGCCGACCCGAGCAACGTGGCCAGCGCGGGCAGCCATTCCGCCAGCGTGAACTCGAGCATCTCGGCGTTCGACAGGATGTACTGGGCCGGCGTGTTGATCTCGTGGGCGATGCCGGCGGCGAGCTGACCGATGCCCTCGAGCTTGTTGGCGAGCCGGCGCTCGTTCTCGAGCCGCGAGCGCTCGACCATCTCCACGCGCAGCCGGTCGTTGACGCCGCGGAGCTCGTCGAGCGCCGACGCGGTGGCCGCGTGGCTGCGCGCGAGCTCGGCGGTGGCCTCGGCCTCGCGCCGTCGGCGAGACCAGATCGCGACGACGTGGCGCGCCTTCTGGACGAGGTGGCTGCCGTGAAACGGCCGATCGAGGTAGCTCCAGTCGTCGCGCCGCTCCGGGGTGAACAGCGCGCTGATCATGTCGGCGGGCTGATTCGCATCGGCCCCGACCAGGACACACATCACCTCCGGATCGAGCGCCAGGATCCTCCGCAGGGTCTCCAGGCCGCCGACCGACCCATGCAGCTGCACGTCGACAAAGGCGGCGTGGATCTGCCCACCGGCGGCGAGCTCCTGGCGTACGAGGTCCACCGCGCCCTCGCCCGAGGACGCCGCGAGCAGCCGGGCGTGGCCGGAGAGGTGCCGGTCGTAGTCCGCGAGCGCTCCCTCATCGTCGTCGACGATCAGGATCGTCGATGGAGAATCGGGCACCGGCGGTGGATGCATGCTCGCCGCGGACCAGGCCACTCCATGCAAATCGTCCGCGCTCGCAAACCCTTGAGGTCTCAATTGGCTTCACGTCGATGCGCGGCCCGGGAGCGGATGGAAGGGGAGCGGCTTCTCACGCACCACGTTCACCGACATCCCGACATCCCGCAGCAGGCGATCTGCTGATCACAGGCCGCGCGAGCGACGACTACCTTGCAGCGCGCGCGAGGTACGCATCGACGGAAGCTCGATCGCGTGTCGCGTGCAGGGCGGTGAAGATCGCGCGTGCCTCCTGGGCCAGCTCTCGGGCACGCGGTGAGCGCGGATGGTGCGGCGAGATCGCGCGTGCCAATCCGAAAGCCGCCATCGCGCGAAGCGCACTGGTGCCCGGCGAGAATGCCCGGTATGCGCTCTCGAGACCCGGCATGGCCTCCCGCGCGCGGCCCAGATCGACGAGCGCGAGGCCCTCGTAGAGCAGCGCGTCGGTATCCCGATCCGGGGCTCGAGCGCGAATGATCTTGAGGGCTCGCCGCTGGTAGCTCAGCGATTCGGCCGGATCGCCGAGCCGGCGCAGATCCTCGCCGATGTCGGACAGGCAGCCGGCGTAGCGGGGATGGTTCTCGCCGGCGCGCTTCTCGAACACGGCGAGCGCGCGCCGGTGAACCGCGAGCGCCTGGCCGAAGTCCCCCAGATCGCGCAATGCGTCGCCGATTCCGCCCAGCGAGATGGCGACCGCTGGATGGTCGGGGCCGAGCTGGCGCAATCGCACCGCCAGCGCCGCCTCGTGATAGCGGCGCGCCTGTTCGTGGTTCCCGACGGATCTCTCGAGATTGCCGAGGTTGCCGAGTGCATGGTGATAGCTCCGATGCTCGGGGATCGCTTCGAGGATCGCGAGCCCGGCGAGCAGGTGCGTTCGAGCGTCCGCAGCATTGCTATCCTCCAGATAGGTCACTCCGATGTTGATGTGGACCGTAGCGACCAGCGGGTGGTGGTCGCCGAGCAGCTGGCGCCGGATCGCCAGCGCCGCGAAGTAATGCACGCGCGCTTCATCCTGGAGGGTCTTGTCTCGCAGCGCGATCCCGAGATTTTCCTCGGCGCTCGCGACCTCCAGCGAGATCGCCGGCGAGATGCGCCGGCGGATCGCGAGTACCTCGCGCTGGAGCTCGACGGCGCGGTCGATCCGTCTCTCCTGCGTGGCCACTCTGCCGAGCGCCGCGAGCAGCTGCGCGCGAAGCGCCTCATCGCCTCGCAGCTCGGGACGGTCGAGCGCGCCCTCGATCACCTCCGCGAGGAGCTGTGCCTCGCCGTAGTGCTCCTGCCGGACCCCGACGACGACGACGAGATCGAGCATCAGGCGGACCGCGAGCCGCGGATCGCCGGCGCGCTGGGCGAGGCGTTGCGCGCGGCCGAGCGCCTCGCGCGCGTCCCCGATGCGGCCCAGGTCTTCGAGCGAGCGGCCGAGCACACCTTCGGCCTGCGCGGCGAGCGGGGCGTACTGGAGGTCGCCCTGTTCCTGGAGCACGGCGCGGGCCGCGTCCACGGCGGCCTGTGCTCGTCCGGCCTGGCGCTCGAGCTCCGCGCGGTCGACGTCGCGCTCGAGCGCGGCCACGCGGGTGCGCTGGAGCGCGCCCACGGGAAGCGCCTCGTGCGACACCAGCCCCGCGGCGTCTGCGCACGTCGACAGCGGTTCGAGCTTCCCGATGAGATCGACCGCGCGATCCACCAGGTCGCCATCGGCCCGGCGAGCGAACAGCTCGAGCAAGGCGGCGACCTGATCGAGGCGCCGGCGCATGCACGACAGACGACGGTCGAGCAGGTCCGGCGACTGCTCCCCGCGCGCGGTGGCCAGGCACGCGGCGCGGTGCACGGTCGCCCACTCGTCGGTATAGGCCCCGACACGCTCCGCAACGCGATCCGCACTCGGCTGCGCATGCGGTCGCGCGGTGGCGGCAAAGCTCGAGTGCACCCGCACCGCCACGCTGGGGTTCCACACCTCCCAGACCTGCTCGAGCCCGCCCGTGCAGATCTCCGGATCGGAGTTGCCCGCCGCGACGCTCGCAATCACAACGGCCGCGATGACCGTCACCGCCGCAACGCCGGCCTGGATTCGCCGGCGCACGATCGGTGCGCGATCGAGCGCGGCGATCAGGCTCTCCATGCTGGGGAAGCGATCCGCCGGAACCGCGCGGAGGCCGCGCTGAACCGTCTGCTGTAGCCACCCAGGGACTGCATGGCGGTCGGTGCGCGCGCGCGCTGCGTGACTGCGCTCGACCGCGAGCTGCCAGGGCATCGTGTCGGTGGCGCCGGCGGCGATCGCTGCCGCGCGAAGCAGCGGGCGCTGGCCGAACAGCGCCTCGTGGAGTGCCACGCAGAAGCTGAACTGATCGCTCGCGAAGTCGGCGGCGCCTCCGCGTAGCACCTCGGGGGCGATGTAACCGGGCGTTCCGACGAGTGTGCCTGTGCGCGTCAAGCGCTCGTCGCGATTCTCCGCCGAGGACCCGAGGGCCGCGAGGGCCTGCGCGGGCTCGTCGGGCGCCGGACCCTCGGGGCCGTGGCGATCGCCGCCGACGAGCGGGCACGCGAGGCCGAAGTCGGTGACCCGGATCCGCCCGTCGTGGCCGATCAGGACATTGTCCGGCTTGAAGTCGCGGTGTACCAGACCGGCGCGGTGGGCCGCGAGCAAGCCGCGCCCCGCGGCGACGAACACCGGGACGACTTCGCGCCATGACCGGGGCGACGCGGCGAGCCACGATCGAAGCGTGGTGCCTTCGACGAGCTCCATGGCGACGAACGGATGGTCGCCGTGAAGGCCGATGTCGTGGACCGTGATCACGTTCGGGTGGGACAACCGCGCGATCGCTCGGGCCTCGCGGAGCAGGCGCGCCCGCCACTCCGCGCGCTCCGGTCCTTCGCCTCGATCGGCGTGGATCAGCTTGAGCGCCACCTTGCGCCCGAGCACCGGATCATCGGCGGCATAGACCACGCCCATTCCGCCGATCCCGAGCGGGGACTGGACGACGAAGCGGCCGACCTGCGAGCCCGGGGGCATCTCGTGCTCCAGGCCATCCGTGGCATGGGTGCTCACGTCCTCGCCGCCAGGTGGGCACGACTCGGTCAGGCCCTGCGCGAGGGTGGACAACAGCTCTCGACAGGATCGACAGGTGTCGAGATGCACCTCGGTATCCCGGATGCGCGCTTCGACCAGCGTTCCATCGAGGAGCTGCTGGAACGTGTTTTCACTCAGGCAGTCCACGCAGCTCGCACTCAGTCGTGGGCCGCGAGGTGCCGCCGGATGCTCAGGTGGGCCTGGCTGAGCGCCAGGTTCACGATGCTGACGGCCGTCGAATGCCCGCACCCGACCTCGTTCGCCAGCAGCGCCTGGGTGCGCGCTCGCAGCGTGCGCAGGATTCCATGGAGGCGGCGGACCATCGTGATGCGATGCCTGCGATGGAACCTGGCGAGCTGTTCGGTGGTGAGACCGTCGACGAAGCGCTGCCGCAGCAGCACGCGCTGATCGGGAGTCAGCGACCGCATCGCGCTCTCCAGCGCGCGATCGACGGCGACGCCGAACCGCTCTCGCAGACACGACAGCTCGGGATCACAGCGATCGGTCGCGCGCAGATCGAGCAGCGCAGCCTCGAGGGGCACCTCGCGCTTGCCGTCGCGCAGCGCATTGAGCGCGATGCGCGTGATCACCACGCGCGCCCAGCCGCGCAGCGTCCCGCGCCCATTGTATTCGGCGATCCGCGGCGCTCCCTCTGCGCACCCGACAAGGAGCTTCTCTCGCGCCCGCTGGCATACCTCGTCCACGGCAGAGGGCTGGAGGTGCATGTGACGGAGCGCTGCCGTGGCCTCGGCCCCGAGCACGGCATCGAAGATCCGCACGGCCTCGGGGATCCCGAGCGTGCAAGCGCAGGCGAGATACAGATCCGCAGCGTGGCATCGCGCGGTCTCTGCATCCTGTGCAGCGGCCGTGAGTCGATCAGTCAAGTACTGGGCGAACGTGCACGGCTCGACACGGAACGAGCCGGACCACGTGGCCTCGGCCTCCCGCGCCAGCCGCTCGAGCTCGACCGCCGGCACGAGGCCGACGCCGCTGCTCGCATCCGTCGACATCGTCATCGCCGTGGACCGGCCGCCCTGACGCACGCGCAGAAGATAACTCGCAGTGACATGGGTGTCAGCGGCGGATTCTGGCACGGGACATCGACTCGATATCACTGCCGCAGTCTGCTCCAGTGTTGGTAATCCTGGCCACGTAGCGGTTGCGCACAGATGCGGCCAGGCCCAAAAACGCCGCGGCAAACGCACGTTCTTGCGGACTCGGTGTCTTCCTGGGAGCGCGACTCGGATGCTCCGAAGAGCGGCGTTCATCTGGCGATGATTCGAATGGAGGCACGCGCGCGGCGCTCGCAGGTCGGCGGCGACGGGCTGTCGGACGACCACCACGGCCGAGGGGTTCGCCTGCACGAGGCGGTGCCCGTCGCGCAGACACGCCCGCCGGACCCGGTCGCCGAGCCGGAGCTCCTCGAGGCCGAAGCCGCGCAGGTGGCCCGCGCCGAGTAGCTCCTCAGCGCGCGGCCAGCAGGCGGCGCACGCGCTCGTCGCGCAGGTAGAGACCGGCCCACAGCAGCGCCCCGACGTAGATCGGGAACAGCGTGTGGCTGATCAGCGGATCCCCGACGCGCAGGTGCGTGAGCACGGCGCCTCCGAGATAGCCGGTGAGCAGCACGGCGCCCAGGGGTGCGGTCCGCGCGATCACGTAGAGCGCGAGGCAGGCGGCGAGGATGACGCCGAGCAGCGGCGCGCTGTTGGCGGGCAGACCGAGCTTCGCGGTCGCCTCGGCGACGGCGGCCGGCTGGGCGAACTTGATGACCACGTCGAACACCAGGAACGCCACCGGGATGCCGGTGAGCACGCGGCCCGGCCAGCGGCGGGCCTTCGGGGCGGTCGAAGCAGAGGCGGGGGCGATCGTGTCGAGCGTGGCGTCCATGGTCGTTGTCTCCTTTGATGGAACGACGTACCAGACCTCGCCAGATCGACATGGCTCCGCGAGAAAGTTGTAACTGTTGGCGCCGATGACGGTTTTCTTCGGATGCCGCGGTCCTGAGCAGGGCAAAATAATTGTCCGGAGGCCGGCCCTTCGGGCGTCGACATCCCGAAACCAAGGAGACTGCTCGTGAGCGAATTCGTGTTGCTGTTTCGTGCGAGTGAGGCCGGGGCGGATGCGGCGATGGGCACACCGGAGCGCGCCCAGCGCGCGATGTCGGCGTGGCTGGCGTGGGTCCGCGAGCTCGAGGCCACCGGTCACCTCGCCCAGCCGGGACAGCCGCTGGCCATGACCGGCCGCGTGGTCCGCGGCCCGGACAAGGTCGTCACCGACGGCCCGTTCGTGGAGATCAAGGACGTCGTGCTCGGGTTCATGGTGATCCGCGCGCGCGATGCCGCCGAGGCCGAGCAGCTCGCCAAGGGCTGCCCGATGCTCGCCGGCGACGGCTCCGTCGAGATCCGCCCGGTCAACACGACTCGCTACGCGTAGTCGCCGCAACCAAGGAGATGAGTATGCGACGCATCCACATGTTCAACCGTGTTTCCGCCGATGGCTACTTCGCGACGCTCGACGGTGGCCTCGACTGGGCCATCCAGGAGCCGGCGATGGACGCGGAGATCAGCGGCGGCCTCGCCGGCGAGAGCACGATGCTGTTTGGCCGCAAGACCTACGACGGCTTCGAGAGCTTCTGGCCCAACGCCATCAAGCAGGGCAAGACCGCGCCGTCGCCGCACGGCGAGAAGCGCGAATCCGAGGCGCTGTACCAGATGGGTGTACAGATCAACAACGCGAACAAGATCGTGTTCTCGCGGACGCGCCAGGATGTCACCTGGCACAACTCGCGCCTGGTCCGCGAATTCGATCCGGCGTTCGTCGCCGAGCTCAAGGCGCAACCGGGCGGCGACATCATGATCTTCGGCAGCGGCTCGATCGTGTCGCTGTTGACGCGGCACGGGCTGATCGACGACTACACCTTCGTGGTGTCGCCGGTCATCCTGGGCAGCGGACGGTCGCTGTTCACCGGCGGCGAGAGCCACCGCGCGCTGGCGCTCGTCGAGGCGAAGTCCTACCCGCGCGGCAATGTCGTGCAGCGCTATCGCAAGGCATGAAGCTCGACGACCCGCTGTTCCGGCGCGAGTCGGTGCGGATGGTCGCCGCGCTGGTGCGCGTGTTCGGCATCCACAACCTCGCGCTCGCCGAGGACGTGGTCCAGGACGCGTTCTGCCGCGCGCTCGAGAGCTGGGAGGGCCACGGTATGCCCGACAACCCGGGCGCGTGGCTCGTCGCGACGGCGAAGAACCGCGCGATCGACGTCGTGCGCCGCGAGCGCACCGCGCGAACGTTCGCGCCCGAGCTGGGCCGGCTGCTCGACACCGAGTGGACCCTGGCGCCGGTGATCGACGAGGCGTTCTCGCCGGACACCATCCGCGACGAGCAGCTGCGGATGATGTTCAGCTGCTGCCAGCCGCGCCTGCCGGTCGAGGTCCAGCTCGCGCTCGTCCTCAACATCCTGTGCGGCTTCGGCGCGCCGGAGGTCGCCGCTGCGTTCCTCGCGAGCCGCGCCGCCATCGAGAAGCGCATCGCGCGCGGCAAGAAGGACCTGGCCGCCGCGACGACGCTGTTCGATCTGGGCGCCGGCGACCTCGCCGCGCGACTGGCCACCGTGCAGCGCGCGCTCTACCTCCTGTTCAACGAGGGCTATCACGGCGCGTCGGCGACGCGGGTCGAGCTGTGCGAGGAGGCGCTGCGCCTGGTCCAGCTGCTGTGCGACCACCCGCCCACGTCGACGCCCTCGACCCACGCGCTGGCGGCCCTGATGTCGCTCCACGCCGCGCGCCTGCCGGCCCGCGTCGACGCCGACGGCGAGCTCAGCGCCTTCGCCGATCAGGACCGCGCGAAGTGGGACGCGCGTCTGGTCGCCCACGGCCTCGCGCACCTCGAGGCCTCCGCGACGGGCACCGAGCTGGGCGCCTACCACATCGAGGCCGCGATCGCCGCGACCCACGCCTCGGCGACCCGCGCGGCCGACACCGACTGGCCGGCCATCGTCGCCCTCTACGACCGCCTCCTCGCCCTCGCGCCGTCCCCGGTCGTCGAGCTCAACCGCGCGATCGCCATCGGCCAGGCCCACGGCCCCGAGCGCGGCCTCGACGCGCTCCACGCGATCGCCGATCGCGACCGCCTCGCGCGCTACCCGTTCTACCCGGCCGCCATCGGCGAGCTCGAGCTGCGCCTCGGCCACCGCGACCAGGCGCGCGCCCGCTTCGAGGCCGCCCTCGCCCTCGCGCGCAACCACGCCGAGCGCCACTTCCTGGCGCGCCGCGTGCGCGCCTGCGACTGACGCGCCGCTCAGCCGGTCGTCGCGCGGCCGCGCTCGGTGGCCGCGGGCACCTCGATGAGCTTCCCGGTGGCGACGTCAAAGATGAAGCCATGGATCGGAATGGCGTCGGGCACGAGCGGATGCGTCCGGATCCGCTCGACGTCGACCACCACGCTCTCCGCGAGGTCGCCGAACGCCAGCCAGTTGATGAAGTCGCCCGCGTGGGAGCCGTCGCTGCCTTTCGGATCCGTCCACACCTTGCCGTCGAACGATGCGGTCGCCAGGCTCTGCGCGAGCAGCCCGCGCATCACCTCGTCGGTGAACAGCAGCATCCCGCAGTTGGTGTGATGGATGACGAACCACTCGTTCGTCCCGAGCAGCTTGTGCGAGATCACCAGTGAGCGGATCGCGTCATCGCTCGCGCGCCCGCCGGCGTTGCGGATCACGTGCGCATCGCCCTCGGCGAGCCCGGCCAGCTTCGCCGGATCGATCCGCGCATCCATGCACGTCAGGATCGCGATCCTGCGCGCCGGCGGCAGCGCCAGCTTTCCCTTGTCGCCAAACGCCGCGGCGTATCGCTGATTCGCCGCCACGATCTCGTCCTTGCTCTTCGACATGGAACCTCCGGGTGCGCGTCCGTTATAGCGGACGACCAGCCTCCGGCCAAGTCATTCCGCGTCCGGTTCAATGCACCGCGAGGTCCACGTCGGGCGGCTCATTCGGCGGCGGCGTCCACGTCGAGGTCGCCGCCACGACCAAAATTCCGACGACGATCAGCGGCACGAGCACACGCATCAGGTACCGCGCCGTTTCCTCGCGCCCGCGCGCCTCGCGCTCCCAGACCAAGCCCGCCGCCGCGAGGCTCACCGACGCCGCCAACCCGAGCGTGACCCCCGCATACACCCGGTCGAACGCCGCGCACGCGAGCGACAGCATGCCGATCGCCACCACCGCCAGCACCACACTGCCGATCGCCACCCAGCGCTCCGCCCGTGCGCGCAGCGGCACCAGCGCCGCGAGCCCGACCAGCAATCCGACCGCGCAGACCGCGACGATCAGCGGCTCGCTCGTCATCGTGTGGTTCACGCCGCAATCGCGGTACCCGGGCAGCGCCAGGCACCCGAACAACAAGCTGCCCGACGGAAGCGTGATCCAGCGATGGCGACGCAGCGGCAACACCTGACTTTGGCACACGCGCGCACGCCGATCACGCGCCGGCGGACCGATGTAGCTATTGCCGCCCGGGTTCAAGCTCGAGATGCAACAGACCGGCGCTCACCGACTCGGGCAGCGTGCATGCCTGGCGGTCACACGCGCAGTCGTGGGCCGCGTCCATGGGAATCGCCGAGAGCTGGACCAGTGTTCGTCGGGCTGCCGCGAGCGCTTTGTGCAGCTGCTCCGCAATGTCGAGGCGCGTGCGCTGCTCGGGGCCGAGGCGAAAGTCGATGGCCGCCATCAGCTGCTTGAGCAGTTCGGGAACAGTGGCCAGGACGTGCAGCGCCTCATCGAGGGCTTCTCGCCGATCGCGCCGCAATGCGACCTTGGCAGCGGCGTTGACGTCGTAAGTCTGGGCCGTATAGGTACCGTCGGGTGTTAGCGCACGAAGCTGATCCTTGTCGACGACGAAGTGCTCACCCCAGGCATCGAGGCATGGGTCCAGCAAGCGGCACCCGCGGACATCGCAGCGCGACAGGAACCGCCGAGCCAGGTTACACCGCCGACATGCATACACGAGATTGCTATACGTGTTGCGCAGATCCGGCCGTTCGGATTGCAGCTCGAGGTGCTCGATCCAGAACTGCGCTGAGCCGGCAGCACCGCCTGGGCATATCTGGGCTTCGTGCAGCAAGCAGAATGCGCAGGTGAACGAGAACTCCCAGCGCAGGCATGGCCGAAACCGTTTGTAGCCGCGCTCGTGCTCGGCGTCGCTGACTGGTGCATGCCTACGCTCGGTCGGAGCAGGCGGAAGACACGTGGTGCTAGGCAGAATCCTTGTCACGATCGAGCACCCGCCGCGCGGCCTCGATCGAGGAGTATCCCATACCCTTCCTGAGAGCAAGATTGTCTCGGAATGCACGCGATGCGAGCTCGGCTTCTCTAGCCTGCGCACGGCGCAAGCGCTCGAAGCTCTCGCGACAGGCTGCCTCGAGAGCTGGATCACCCGGCGATCGGTCGAGCGCAGCGGATAACCTCGCGGCTTGTTGATATAGCATCTCGATCTCGGCCTCGACCGCGTCGAAACCTTTGGCATCTCGCAGATCGGATCGCCCTTGATAATCGGCGAATGCTTCGACCACCATCCGTCGGATGTCTTCGGCTGCGAATGGCTTGATGAGAAATCCAAACGCGTGCCGATTCACGGCCTCCTTCGCGCACTCGATGCTCGGGAAGCCGGTGACCATGATGACCTGTGTCTTGGGCTCGAGCAGGTGGATCCGATGCATGACCTCGAAGCCATCCATCTTCGGCATCTTGTAGTCCAGCACGACCACCGAGTGCCGGTGAGCCGCGAACAGCTCGAGCGCGCGTTCGCAATCGACCGCCTGATCGATTTGCCGCACGGTGTCGTGCAACACACCGACGAGTGCCTCGACCATCGTTGCGTCGTCGTCGAGCACGAGTGTTCGCGTGTCCAGCATCGGAGCTCCAAAAGACTACCACGGGGGTGCTCGAGGAAC